>JAJZFK010000085.1 GCA_021805405.1 bacterium | reverse complement strand
CCTGGCGGCCGCAATTGCAGCACAGGCTTTTACGGCATCCCAAACAATGAACCAGCCCGCCCCCAAAGCAATCGCCTGCAGCACAGTGAGATGTGGATGAAAGCTTAATGCAAGCCACCCACAGCCGGCCGTATAAATTACAGCAATGGATGCTGCGCAAGCCGCCGCCATCCACTTCTCGCAACGGCCACTGGCTAATCCAGCTACCATGGCCGCAATAGGAAAGGAGATAAGGTACCCACCGGTAGCCCCAAACATGGCGGCGGTGCCAAGTGGGCCAGGAGCAAATACTGGCAGACCAATCGCACCAATGAGCAGGTATTGCACCATGGAAACACCAGCCCACAGGGGCCCAAGAACGAGGCCCGCAAGGAGCACTGTAAACACCTGCATGGTAGCCGGCACCGGCGTACCCGGCAGGGGGAACGCTGTGTGTGCGCTTAGCGCCATGAGGCCCGTAAAGAGAACAGCTCCACGCCATCCCTGCATCCAGAGGGGCCGCGTGGATTGTGCAGCCATCGCTGTTCGAACTCTGTTGAAATGTGTCAACGTAAAAACTCCAGAAAGTTGTGTATGTGTAAAGCCTATGACTTGGTATCCGAAATAATTCGGCGCTGTATAAAGTCGGTTGAAACCTCACCGCGGCGATAAAACGCATTACTCAGGATGCGCTTCTGGAAACCGATGTTCGTCTTCACGCCATCAATCTCCATTTCCGAAAGGCAGCGCTGCATCCTAAGAATGGCACCTTGTCGGTCCTTGTCCCAAACAATAACTTTTGCCAATAGAGGATCATAGAAGGGCGGCACCTCATAACCTGCGTAGATGTGCGTATCCACTCTAACGCCGTAACCTCCCGGTAATACCACACGGGTAATGCATCCTGCGCTAGGAATAAATCCTCTGGCGGGATCCTCGGCGTTTATTCGGCACTCAATAGCATGGCCGTTTGCGCGTATCTCTTTCTGGGCATATCCAAGGCGCTCTCCCGCAGCTATACGGATCTGCTCCTTAACCAGGTCAATTCCCGTCACCATTTCGGTTACACAGTGCTCTACCTGCAGCCGCTTATTCATCTCCATGAAGTAAAAATCACCGTGACTGTCTACCAAAAACTCAATGGTACCCGCGTTTACGTACCCAATGGCTCGTGCCGCCTTCACAGCCGCATCACCCAGCCTGCTGCGCTGCTGCGGTGTAAGCTGCACTGCTGGAGCTTCTTCTAGCAGCTTTTGGTGGCGCAGATTCTGCACAGAGCATTCGCGCTCACCAAGGTGTACAACATGGCCATGTTCATCCGCCAGCACTTGCACCTCTACATGACGCGGTTCTTCTACAAACCTCTCCATGTAGACTTCGGCGCTACCAAACGCAGAAGCCGCTTCGTTGCGTGCCATGTCGAGTTGACGCGGTAGTTCATCTTCGTTCTGAACAAGGCGTATACCCCTGCCACCACCTCCGTGAGCTGCCTTAATGAGGAGAGGAAACCCTGTTTTGCGCGCAAACTTAAGTGCTTCCTGGTCATCGGCGATCATGCCTTCGGTACCGGGTACAACAGGGACCCCCGCAGCGCGCATAGTTTCACGCGCGGAAGACTTGTTGTTCATGCGATCCATTACAGTGGCGGAAGGACCAATGAATTTGAGGCCACACATTTCGCACGCTTCGGCGAAATTGGCTCGTTCTGAGAGAAATCCAATGCCAGGATGGATGGCTTCCGCACCAGTAATTCGGGCAGCGCTAATAATGTTCGGCATGTGCAGGTAGCTGTCTTTGGGTGCAGGCGAACCGATACACACGGACTCATCTGCAAGGCGCACATGCATCGAGTCGGCATCAGCGGTGGAGTGCACAGCCACAGTACGAATGCGCATCTCCCGGCAAGCGCGAATAATGCGAACGGCAATTTCCCCACGGTTCGCAATTAAAATTTTCTCAAACATCAGTTGAGCTATCCACCTCTATGCTGTATAAAATCTGACCAAATTCCACCGGCTGATTGTCATCAACGTGAATGTCAATTACCTGTCCGTCCACATCCACCACGACCTCATTGTGAATGTCCATAGACTGGATGGTACAAAGTGTCTGGCCATTGGTTATTCGGCTGCCCATACCAACCATGGGGCGAAGATGACAGAAGATTCCAACGTAGGGAGCGGTAACATCATGATAGCTCACGGTGTCCGGCGGAGAGGCTACCGCCATGAGGTCGCCTGCAACAGGTGCCCCCCCGTCCATAAGGCCTTCAACGTCACCAAATGCCGCCGCGGTTCCCTGCAGAGGATCACGGCGTATGGTAAGCCTACGGTCACCCTGCTTCAGCGTAATCTCGCGCAACTGGGAATTTTGCACCATATCCACGAGGCTCTGAAGTTCATCCAGATTCATTGCTTCTCCAAACGATCATATTTTCAGCGTGAAGACTACATATTCTACCAGCCGCAGTGCAAAAGAGAGCACTACTACACCCATACAGAAAATGAGGATTCCCTCTATGAAGATGGAACCCGTTAAATCCTGGGTGATGACAGACGGGCCAGAAGAGGGCGTGCCTGTAAACTGCAGGTGCCCCACTACAATATCTATATTATGCAGCATATTTGCAAGCCATGTTTGCAGTGCACTGTAATTGAGAATAGCGAAAAGCGGCACGGCAAGAGTTACGATGGGTGAAAAGAGATTATATTTTTGGCGCTGGTGCTCATTATAAATGACGCAGTTGTTGCACCGCTCCTTCTTCTTTGCTGCAGAAAGGTTCGGGTTATGCGGTATCCGTACGCCCTTAGGACCAACCTTTGTGGGCAGATCGGACCGTGTGTTGCTTTCGCTGGTGGAAATAAGGTCACCAATGGCAACGAAGCCGCTGCCAATACCCTGGTTAGCGGGCGAAGCAGTACCTGGGTTGGCCATAGATAGGCGCATGATGTTCTCTTCACACATACAGCCCACCCGGTGCTTCCAGCACTTCGATTTAGCGTGAAAAATAGGGCAGGTTTTGCGCACCGCCTCTTTACAGTATGGAAGCTGCCAGCACTTTGCGGCCGCACCCAATAAGGCACGAGGATTATTTTCCTCACGGGCATTGGCACCATACTTCATCGCTGTGAGATCCGGCCCACTGGCAGAGTTACGAATTCTGTCCCACAGACTGCGTGCCAGAATGATACCACCCGCAACTGCCAGCATCATGGCAACATTGCCCATCTCACCAAGCGTCGAATGAGCGACCATGCCGGCCTTTAGCTGCGTACCGTTGGAGGAAAGAAAGTCCAACGCGAGATTAACACCGTAGGACAGTGCAGCAGCTGCAAGCAAGAAGGCCCCGCCAGCCGAAGAGTTTTCCCAGAAAAGTATCACAGCAATAATCAAAGCAAACGGAAGAGAAATATTGATGTAGGAAGAGAGCTGAAGAACGACGTTTAGCGCATGCTGTGCCGCCAGGTTGGATGTACTGGCGGCGACAGCAAGTTGACCACTAAATAGCCCGTAGATTATGTATCCGCACATTACGGCATCTGCGGCTGCTATTACTGCGAAGATCTTCTGCAATATGTTGACTGAAGAGACCGGCAGGTTAAGCGGCGTCTCGCGATCACGCACTCTCGTAGTGATTTTCATATTGGGCAGGAGCCTCACGTTTACAAGATTACGACCAATTGGCCGTTACCGAAAGTTGCGAAAACGCGATGCGGCTAAAGTTTGCTACTTAACTCGTTCCAGGTAGGCATCTATGCGAGTGTCCACCTTAACTTTATCCCCCACGTTTACAAAAAATGGTACATTAATGACGGCACCCGTCTCAAGCGTAGCGGGTTTCGACCCACCCTGTGCCGTATCACCACGAACCCCAGGATCCGTTTCGGAAACTTCCAGTTCCACGAAAAATGGAACCTCAGCCCCTAATATCCTCTCCTCAAACTCTACTACTTGAACCTCCATGCCAGGTTTAAGGTACTTAATCGTGTCACCAAAGGTTGCGCGATTAACCGACACCTGATCGTAGGTCTCTGGATGCATAAGCACGAACTCATCGTCCTGCTCGTAGAGGTACTGCATTGGGTGCCGGGCGAGTATGGCCTGCTCCAGCTTCTCTCCGGCGTTAAAAGTCTTGTCTATGACGCCGCCAGATTTAAGGCTCTTTAATTTGCTCCGCATGACTGCCCCACCCTTGCCAGGCTTGTGATGCTGAAACCAAACTATCGTATAAATCTCACCGTCGAGAATGATGGATACGCCATTTTTAAAGTCGGCAGTATCGATTTTAGGCACGGTCAATCCTCCTGACACATATGAACTAAAGTTCATTATAGCATAGGGCACCATTGTCGGGCTCGGTCTGGCGCGATACGTCGTGCACACAGAAGGTGGCAGATGACCGATTGATCGGTATTTGGTCAATATGACGTTGATAACCTTGCCGAAGTTACAGGATTACCTGCACCACAACTACCTACCGGTAAAAAATTTGAGTAGCACTGCAATTACCAAACTTCCGTTCAACTTATTCGAAACGGTAGCAGAGTGTTACTGCAGGGTAACGCCACTGCCACCGCTCGCTGGTCTGACGTTCACGAACCGCCAATCCACCTCTCGCCAATTTAAAGGTGCCCTACGGCATCCTCCAATCAGATGGACACCGGTACCGTCAAATCGGCTTGTAACCACGCTGGCAACAAATGCGTGGTTATCATAAGGCTGCTGTGCCGACAATAGGGCACCACTCGTTACCATCTGGTGCCGGTCCGTCAGGATGTCGGCGCGTAATGCACGCGCAAGGTAACATAATGTTTCGAGCACTTCAAACTAAAGCACTACAATGTTAACACATGGGCACGGATTTTAATGTTAAATATTTCACAACGAAAGTGTGAAATATTTAACACCATTTCAGGCTGTAATTTAGCAGATTTATGCGCAAATGATATATTCAACATGTAATCTTTTCAAGCCATTTGAAACGATTACAGTTTACGTATTCCGCTGTTGCTATCGCATTTTCGGCAATTTCTAGATGTAGAAGTTGGTCATACAGCAGCAGTTCCGTCACTTGCAGCAGATAAGATGCACCTCCCGCAAGTCGGGCTTCCACATACAGAGCGCTCTCCTTTAATAGTCCATTGAAACCCTTATTGCGATGGACTGACATCAGATCCTTCAACACGCCGATTGTCGACCGGTTGCCAACATGCGCCAGTGCGTAAACCATCTGTAGAACTATTCATCCACGCCCAATTACCCCTACTTGCCAAGATTCGGTGCGGTTCATTGGTACGCTGAGTTTGCGATGAGGGTAGGCAACCTGCAACGCTCGTAGAAGTGGAGGATTGTGTGCCCAAAGGTGACTATGCATCAAGTTCTACCAATAAACAGGCAGATGGATCAGCATTTACAACATCCTCACCTCTCGTACGAGATACCAAAGGTCGGCCGGGTCATCTCGTTGGGCAAGCATTACGGCCCCCCATCCAGTCGAAGACGGTTGGCAGCGAGGCTATAGCCGCAAGTGAGGGTTGCACATCGGTCTCGGTATCCTCACCACCCTTTCCACGGGCAGTGAGCCGAAACCTAGTCATAATGCACCTCATCACGGGAACTCGCAGTTACGTGCTGATGAAACGCCTGTAGTTCGTTTTGGTGATCGTTATTCGGTTTGGTAGCACTATCATTGCGCGGAGCGTTCGATGGTACAACCAATTGATTACCACAATCTGCCGGCATTGCCCTCACGGGCCGAAGTAGTTCGCCCGGCGGCGATGCAAGACGAACACCAATTGCCTCGGCAACCTGTAAACAGTGTTCGCGAAATTCAGCGTCTGTAGACACACTTGCCATTTCGTTTAGCAGTTTCGCAGTTTTGCTGTCACCTATCCACAAGAGGCCGTCTATCACCTCAGCGCGAGCCACAGTCAAGATACCCCGTCTGTAGCTCGATTGGAGGTCGCGGCTCTCATTCTCTGCAGAGTGTTCTATCGACTTCACAGTGAACTGGCGGCGTAGGTATTGCGTACACAAGCCAAGAATACCGTTTATCCTGCGGAGGTATTCTGGCAAAAGAAAGGGTACGTTATCCGCCGAAATATTAGCAATCGCCTCGCCAATCTGCACGGAATGAGGGACAGTTAAATGGCTGCCGACTCCAAACCCAGGGCTGCCGACTCCAAACCCAGGATTATTTAATATGTTTGAATCGTCGCAGTTTAGAAGTTCAATGGCCCGTGCTTGTACCCGTTCGACAGCAGGATTGACTCTATTAAATAACCCAAACACGATCATTGTAGTGGTTGGCAAAGCAATGAAAGCAACCATAAGCCATATGGGAAAATTCCCATTCATGACCATCTCAACAATGCAGATCAATATGGCAATTCCAAGATATTTCCCCATACCATAACCGAATATTCGAGGTAATGTGTTGCGTGGAAGCAGCGCCCCGGATGCCGCGTTTTCTTCTGCACCGTGCAGTTCGCACTTCAACTCAGCTGCGGCAGCAGCATCGATTCTTTCTAGGGCAGAAAGTGAAAGTCGCCGTATGCGAGCGGCCTTTGTAATTCTAGCTCGCTTTTTTAACGCGTTCACCGCATCATCGCCGCCGATAATACCAAGTGCGTGAATACCTACAGCGCGAAGTACTGCAGAGGTATCAGCGGTGCGGCGACCAACGTGCCTGTTAGTAGTACTAGCTATATTCTCTCCAGCTACGATCTCGCAGATCGCTTGCCGAGAGGCAGAAGTAATACCGACGGCACCACTGGCATCAAGTTCGCCAAGGAGCTTGTAAAGCCTCAAAACAGTAAGGTGTGTTAGCGCATTAGTGGTAAATATTGTTGGCGTAGCGGCGATATGCTCGTTAAGGTCTGCCAGCAGCCGGTTGATCACTCCGTCTTGATCTATTTGATCAAGAATTTTACCGGTAAATCGCAGTCGCACCAGCGATCGTCTTATCGCAACAGTGATATACATTGTCCCACACAAGTTTGAAATCAGTGCACAAGCAGAGAAACCCCACGACACTGTACTCGTTGATGGTTCGCGGATTAGCTGGTAAATCAATCCATAAAATCCTGCTACGCCCACTGGCATCACAATTAACCTATAAACGCGATCAAGACGCTTCAAACGGTTACGCAAAAGGGTTTGATCTCGTAGCAGCTGGTCTGCACTTCGCGAATGAAATCTGTCCACCTCTGCGCGAACATTATCGTGCTTGCTTTTAAAATTGAACCTCACTGGCGAGCCTCCTGCACCACGCATGTTTTGAACCATGGCTAAGCTCACTTCAACAATTCCGATTCCAAACGCGCCATCATTTAATACCAATTCATTGCCAAGAGAACCCCGGCATGCAAACTCCGTTGTGCAAAATGCGGACAAATTTGCAAATGGTAAATTGGATTACGCGTCTGGCGACGCGGTATTCATTATAGTCTGCTGCTGAATGGCGGATGGTAGTCTTTCGCAAACATTCGCCAATTGCGCATCACTACCTGGCTCGCTAAGCGGTGATTGCGAAGCTTGTACAAGGTGCTCGTCAACTGCAATGATAGATGGACGCAGAAGATTGCTGGATCCAAATGTGATACGTTCATTGATAGCAGTTGCTGCGCGTTTGCACTGTGTGCTAAATTCTTCATCTGTCGTGGCAGCCGCCAGTCTCACGAGAAGTTCAGCGGTTCTTGCGTCACCAATAAACGATAAACCTTGAACAACTTCCTGCCTGTTTCGCATTGACATAAAAACGCCTGCATTTTCCAATCCCCGTTGGACCCCATCACTGTAGAGTGTCAGCTGACTTGCTATTGCGTCTGCTGAAGGAGACGCTAGGCTTTTCTTGCTAAGGATCCGGAGATAGCCACCGAGAAAACTATTGATACTCCTTAGCTTTTCGGGACTTATGATGGGCACATGTAGTTTTGTAATATGGGAGATTGCCTCGCCTGCAAGTGGCTGCGATATAAGAGACTCACTAGCATCACTTATGGGTAATAACGAGAGTACGTTTGGATCATCCAGAAATAGCAGCTCATCCCTTAGTCTGTCGCGACCACCGCCGCTCTCAGTAAACCTGCTAGTGCCGTATTTGAATGCGTAAATAACTGCACCAGCTAACCCTATTATCGCAGCAGATCTGGTGTCTCTAAAAATTAGCATGACTATAACAAGGTTGCCACACATCGATGGAATGTAACGGCCACCAATCAATAGCGAGCGGGATAAACCTTGCAATAGCAAGCATAAATTGTGTTGCAACCGTGGACTCGTGAAGCGCATGTTCCGCCTGCTGCTTGCAATGGTGGTGGCTTCATGACCTTCACCCAAAGTGGGTCCCGATTCCTGGCGAGTTCTACTGTCATCACTCCAACCTTCAAAGGTTTCAAGAGCACGTTGTGCTAACTGTCGTATTGATGGTGCACGTGACAAATCTGCACGTCGCGAGATTGCTGTCATTGAAGGCTCGTCATGGATAAGCTGCAGCACACGCAATACCTCCCGCCTGTTTAGCGCCCCTACAGCAACAAACTGACGGCGCGCACGGCGGTTTTTCATAAGCGATATGGGATCGTTGGCAGCCAGATCGCACAACACTGCGCGTGAGCGCGCATCAAGGTGAGAGACACTCACTTCATCCTGA
>JAJZFK010000520.1 GCA_021805405.1 bacterium | reverse complement strand
GAGGGCACGTTGCTCGCGGTGCGGGATCAGTTTCAAAGCCTCGGTGTGCCCCTCGCCTACATGCAACTGGATAGTTGGTGGTATCCCAAGGCCAAAGGCGATAACCCCGGAGGCGACAATGGTGAGGCGATCTATCGCGCCGATCCCACTATCTTCCCGGACGGCCTTACCGAATTTCACAAAAAGATGGGTCTTCCATTTGTAACCCATGCACGATGGGTGTCGCCCAACAGCCCGTACCGTACAAAATATCGAATGTCTAAAAACGTTATTATCGACCCGCGGTTCTGGAGGAAGACGGCCACATACCTTCACGAAAGTGGTGTGATAACGTACGAGCAGGACTGGTTGAACCAAAACGCCAGACCAGCGATTGATATTGCGCAGTCGCAAGCATTCCTGGATGATATGGCCGGCGGAATGGCGAGTAAGGGGATTGGCATTCAATATTGCATGGCACTGCCAGGATATTTTATGGCGAGCACGCAGCTCCAGAATGTGCGCACTATTCGAAGCAGTGACGATAGGTTTATAAGGGCACGATGGGACGCGTTCCTTTATACCTCCGAGTTTGCACATGCCGTGGGCCTGTGGCCCTGGAGCGACGTGTTCATGAGCAACGAACTCCCTAACCTCGTGCTTTCCACACTTTCGGCGGGCCCGGTGGGAACGGGGGACCTTTTGGGTAGCATCGACGCGGCCAACCTCAAGCGTGCGATGCGTAGAGACGCGGTACTGTTGAAGCCTGATGTGCCTTTGGTGCCCATTAACGCAATGTACATCGTGGATGCAACTGGGGGCAACCGTGCAAAGTCCGCGCCGATGGTGGCAACCACGCAGTCGAATTTTGGCACGGCAACGGAGCACTACGTGTTTGCGTATCCGCGAGTGAAGGGTGCTATCGGGGTGGACGTTCCACTTAGCGAGCTAGGTATTGATGAGCCTGTTTATGCGTGGAACTGGGTAACACATACAGGAGAACTCCTGTCGCCTGGCAGACAACTGCAAATGCGGTTCGTCGGTGGTTGGTCCTATGAGGTTTTGGCCCCGGTCAACACTGCTGGTATCGCGCTCCTAGGCGATACCAGCAAGATAGTGCCATTGGCGCGCAAGCGATTTACGACAGTTAGCAACAGAAACACAGTGAAAGCTAAGGTGGTGTTTGCGCCTAATGAGAAGCAGGTGGTAATCACTGGATATGCGTCGCACGAACCGAATGTACGAGCCATCACCGGGAGTGTAAGCGGGCTTAACTACAGCCCAACTACTCAACTCTTTTCGTTTGAAGTTCACCCGGACAAACATATGCAGGCCAGTGTGCAGATACGATAAGCTCGTCAGTACCTGCGGTACCAGTGGTGCTTTAGCACCGCGATTTGAACGCGACACGCTCGAACTCATTGTTACCGCGACAATTGTTGTACAGCGCAATTTGCTGTACAACCTGTCAGCAACCTTCGGGTTGACAGGAACAGGAAGCCGATAAATGGCCGAACCAGGTCGAAGCCGTTAACGAGCAAACCGGGCATATAGCTACAACGGCGCGCACTGGTAACAACGCGAACCAAGCTCTATCATGCGCTCACTGCCACCACGTCGAGGCAGCGAGCGCAATGCTGCCCGTTAGCAGAGACTATGCACCTGCGAGAGCGATGGAGAGCCTTCCGTTTTGGGTGAGAGAAACCACCGATGCGAACTGGAAGACTGCTTCGCTGTCTCCTTTGGTGGGCCAGGAAGCAACGGTTCGGCCGTTAAGCGATACACTCGTGGCCGCTGGTAACGTTTTGAGCTGCTTGAGCTCCAGTTTGCCGGAAACGCAGTGAATTGTGAGCGCATGCCCAGTGCGCTGAACGGTGCCATAGCCAGTAGCAGTTACCCACGGGGCATGAAAGTCACCAGGCGCTGTGGGATTAAGCCCCAGGCTTTGATTTGGAACGTCCGGTTTAAACCCTGTTGCCGCCAGCATGGTGGCCCAGCTGCTCATGGCGCGCGAGTAGTGGCCGCCACATTCCACATGGTTCCATGGCTGTCCGGCGCGAAGGTAACGGCGGTAGACGGCTTCTACAATTCGTACGCCATCGGCATAATAGCCGTGGTCCATGAGAAGGGACGCGAAGGCGAACTCTATGCCAGACCAAAGGCCGCCAGCCTGGAGATTAACGAGGGCCAAAAGGTCTTTGCCGTTTCGTTTAGGGGCGGTAGCATTGTGCAGACCAAACTCCGTATTAAAATTGAACTTAAAGATATTCCCAATTGCGCGGTTGAGATGCGCCTGCGAAAGTGTGCCGGGCAATCCTATGAGCGACGAAAACCATTCACCCGAGATCTGATCGGTCATACACAACTCATCCCGCATGGCCCCATCGGCCCACAGGCTGTAGTATTCTCCGTTGAAAAGCATGTTATCAAAACTTTTCGAAGCTTTCTCTAGAAGTCCTGACCAACGCTGCGCTTCATCGTGCTTTCCTAAATCGGTAGCGATTCGAACCGCGGCGCGCAACCCGCCAATCCATAGCGACGCGACGTAAGCAGGCGTACCTCGCATACGCCATTGGTCGTATGTCTGCAGCCCGGTGTTGTGATCTGGAAGTGCGTCACCATTGGTGTCAAGTGACTCGGTGAACGCCATTGCGCGTTCGATATGGGGCCACATAGTGGTGAGATAATCACGGTCGCCCGTCCACAAAAAGTCCCTGCACACCATCATAACAAATTGCGGGTTCATATCCACGCGCATGAACCCATTGTCTACCTGGTGGAGAAACCCGCTGTAATTGTGTGGAACTTGGCCCTCACTGTTCTGATAACCGATGATCTGCTTCATCTGGCCCAGCTTAAGCTCTGGGAAGAGGGCAACGATAGGGAAGCTCCCCTGGTAATCGACGTCGGTTGTAGAGAGACCGCAACAGCCCAAGCCTTCCCATATGGCATAGCCTCCGTCCTTTGTCCACCAGGTATTGAACACGAGGGTTGAGAGTTGGCTGGACCAGCAAAACGACAGCGGGTCGCCGAGCGACGTATTGGCAAGCGTCTGTGCAAACGTGTCTGTAGCCGCAAAGTGGTGGGAATAGTTGGCGCAAAGAAAGCTGTTGACCTCTGCAGCATCGTTGTACCAGTTGCTATACATGTGCCCCATGAATTGGCCATCGGAAGTGAGATGGTTCGGGAAGTACCAGCTTAGGGTAAAGCGTATTTCTTTGCGTTGCCCTGGTTTGAGCACGACGCTTGCAGCCAGTGCTGTGGAACCCCAGTTCATTTGAGAGCGCCTGGAGTTGCCTGAAATATTATCGACAACCTCCTTTAACAGTTCCCGATCGGCTTTCACGCCGCCGTTCTGATTGGCTTCACGGGCATCGGCAAAGATGCGGGCAAGCAGGGCGTCTGAGCCTAGCTTCTGTTTTAATTCACGAACCTCTGCATCAGAAAGAGCATCGATGGCGGTATCGGTGGGAAGGCCAATACTAGGATCAGTCTCTCCATTGGTATCAGGTAGCTTTCCCTTTGCCACCAGCTCTTCAATAACGCTGATAACCATCATATTAACCCGCGGAGTGCTCCACGTGGCTGTACCCGGCCAGGCATACTCGTGAAAGGTACCCGTGATATAAGAATGTTCACCGTTTGTTACGGATAAGCACATGTTGCCTATGCCGGATGGGAAATCGCTTTCAGCAGCAGTATTTAGCAGGATTCGCGTGGTGCCGTTTTCTCGTGACAGGGTGTTAGTTAGCTTACGATCTGCTAATGCCGATGCTAACGGATTGTCCATAAAGCCAGCCAGCGATACCTCAGTAGTCTCTTTGCTCGTGTTTTCGATCGTGTAGACTATATGAAAACCTGGAGTTCCAGATTCGCGTGCTTTACCTGGAATAAGGGGTGAGAAAATTCGCGCAGAAACTTCCACTGGCAATGTGGGGTCCTGATACTGTAACCCCGTCATGGGGAATTGTGAATAGTATCTAATAGACTCCACATCTTGCAACAGAGGTAGCGAATAGAGATCATTTTCACCAGAGCGAAGATAGAGGCGACGCACTTGTGGTATATCACCGTCAGCACTTTTGGTGCGCAGCACAAACTGCAGGTTGGGATTAGATGCAGTGGTGGAGCGGGCACCCGGTGCCCATGAGCCGGCGTTGAAGATTTCCCATTCATGAAAACATCCGTCTGGGCGTATTTCCACAAAACCTGTTCCAATGCCGCCTAGGGGAGCTCCGGAGCCCATCGGCATGCTAGCAGGAATCATGACAGGAACACCTGCCGTGTGTGGGCCGGAAGCCACAGCGTGTGAGTTACCGCTTAGTGCGACCTGATAGGGTGCAGCAGAAAGCCTTGAAGAGGCGAGAGCTGCACCGCCCACTCCGGCGGCAGTAGAAATAAACTTGCGGCGTGAAAGGCTCATTGCTTGCTCCTAATATTGAAATCGTACTGGTCTTGCTGTTGCTTCACCAGGACTGAACCTCTTCTCCCTCGAGGGGTGCTCCTGGTATGACGCAGCCAGGGTATCACGATCTGGCACCACTAAATATCTCCTGTGTTACATTATCACGGCATCGCTGTTTAGATATAGAAGCGTCATCAACAGAGTTATTGGACCGTTTGGTATATGGACAATTGAACTTTGGTTGTGTCAATTCCTGCATTACGCCTGGTGGAGGCACTGATCTCACCAATGTAGCGTACCGCCATAAACATCCTGGTGTAGCATGCGATTTATTCATTATGAAATTGAAAGTTAGCGGTGGGTTGCCAATCACGGTGTAACTGCTGCGGTAAGTGAATGAGCATGTAGAGCTACAGAACAAGGCTAGTTGATTAGCCACGGGCTAATGATGCGTCTAACATTTGCGAAACTACGCACCCACCTGTTCGTCATATAGTGGGCAGGTTGCATTTCCATGCTGGTTGTGACCGGTTTGGGGCTGGCCAGCTGTGCAAAATCAATCGCTCGCCGCGCATTTAAGCAGGAATCATTGCATCATTGCCTAATCTGTATTCAGAGCCGGTATGGTACCGGTGCAGGGCGACGCTCTACAAGAGGCGCCGCTCTATTTTTGTACCTCATACAATTCGAGGGCACTTCCACTCAGGAGACTAGATTTAATATGAACTATCCGGGTCGCACACTGGCCGCTTCCATCCTGCTGCTCACTGCTGCCTCAGCGTGCTTGGCGCAAACAAAGTTCACGCTTGCTTACCACGCAAAGCCTGGGCAGATTTGCCGGTACAAAAGTTCGCTTGCGGTAAAGGTGTCAGCTGGGCCAAATACCCTCGCTATAAACGTGGGGCAAACCAGCCGCATCACCTTTAAAACGGTAGCTGCCAATGGTGATATTACCGTTCTCAACAAAACGGAAGATGGTTTTATTGAAGCGAACGGCAACAAGCAGGCAATGCCTCAATCCGAGAAAACCACTGATACCTATACCATACACCCGGATGGAACTCTAGTCTCATTCAAGCCTGGATCGCCAGACAAGACCAACCTTTCGGTGCGCCTGTTCGTGGCTACCACTCCCACTTTTCCCTCCACGCCGGTGGCAGTAGGCTCAACTTGGAGCCATGATATCGCCGCCGATACTGCCCTGGGAACACGGGCAGGGCATGCGGATTACAAGCTGGTTAGCGTTGGCACAACAGAGGGCGCGAAAACTGCTGACGTCCACATGCACTACACCGAAAGCGGCGGATCTCACCCACTCACAATCGACGGGGATATCAACGTTGAGCTCTCTAGTGGCGATTCTGTCACAAGTACGTTGAAGTTAGACAACCTTCCCTTCGGGGGTGGATCGGCACTGGCTAGCGGTCTTCTCGAACAGCAGCGAACCGAAGGCAGCCCGCTAGGCGACGTGAAAACTGGTGGGGTGGCAGATGCAAGCTCTACCCCGAAACCAAAGACCATTGAGGACGAGGTGAAAGGTTTCACTAAAATCCCGGGGCTCTTCACGCTATACCGAAAGCAGGAAGGTACAACTGACACCATCTACATGCAGATTAGCGATGATCAGCTTGATAAGCCTTTTCTTATGGAGGTGACGGCTCGAACTGGCGATACACAGCATATTACGCCTGGTACGCCTATTTCGGACCTCGTTTTCAAGTTTGAGAAGGCTCCAGATGGTCGCATACTTCTGGTGGTACCAAACTACAACTTTAGGGCTACACCAGGTACACCTATCGATAAAGCCGTTAAGCGGTCCTTTGCAGATTCGCGACTGGAAATTTTCACAGTCAAGGCGAAGCAGGACAAGCCCGGAGAGGTCCTTATCGATGTCAGCGATCTATTTCGTGGTGACATTTCTGAGGTGACAGACGCTTTCAAGACAGCCGGAAGTATTCTGGGTGGGGGTGGTGCGTATACGCTGGACCGCGAAAAGACCTTCGTTACGAAGGTGAAGTCTTACCCCAGGAATATCCTGGTAGAGACCTCATATAACTTTGCGCACCTGGGAGCCAGTGCCGCTAATAGCATGTTTGCTACGAATATGCTGGCGGATGATCGCAGCGTGCCCATTACCGTAGACTACCTCATCTTTTCGGTAGCGCCAGATGGCTACATGCCCCGAATTTATGACCCACGGATCGGGTTTTTCACGACGTCCTTTCAGGATTTCGACAATGACAACCTGCGTAACCAGAAGGTGCAGTACATCTATCGTTGGAACATTCAGAAGAAGGATCCCAAGGCAGCAGTAAGTGATCCCGTGAAGCCTATTGTGTTCTGGATAGACAATGCGATACCGGATCAGTACCGCCCCGCAGTTCGCAAGGCGATTCTGGAGTGGAACCGGGCGTTTCTCGCTATTGGCATCAAGAATGCCATAGTAGTTCATCAGATGCCTGCCGATGCACACTGGGATCAGGCAGATATGCGCCATAACGTGGTGCGGTGGGTGGTTTCGCCTTCTAGTGGTTATGCAGTATCACTTATGCGCATCAACCCTATCACTGGCGAAATCGTTAATGCCGATATTACCGTGGACGCCAATATAGTACGGCTCACCAAAGTTGACGCGCAGGTTCAGGTAGCCCCAGCATCGTTCTTCAACATGCTTGAGCAACCGGTAACACCTGAGAGCCTCAAGGCAATGGAGAGCCCATTTGGCTGCACATTTGCCCAAGAAGGGCAGATGAACGCCTGGGAAGGTGACCTGGCACTTAATATTCTGGGTGGCGCTGCAAACAGCAACCTGCTTGTGCACTATGGCGAAAACTACCTGCAGGAGGTAGTCTCTCATGAAATGGGGCACATCCTTGTCCTGAGGCATAACTTCCTCGCGAGTACATACCATACCCTCAATCAGTTGGCACACCTTACTCACGGTGCGGGTTCGGACATTTCCGCTTCGGTTATGGACTACCCGCCGTTCAACATCGAGGCCCTAAAGCATCCCGGCGTACCCTTGTGGCAGCATACTGTTGGTGTATACGACATGTGGGCCATAAAGTATGGCTATACGCCTACCAACGCGACAACGCCGGCAGGTGAATTGTATACGCTGCACCAAATCGCAGACCAGTCCAACGCACCAGGTCACCCGTACCAGAGCGACGAGATTGCAGATCAGTTCGACCCTAACGTTACGCGCTTCGATCTGGGCAAGGATCCTATTCTCTACTGGACGAAGATGATGAACCTGTCGCGGTTCCTCATGCTGTCGCTATATCATCGCACGCCAAAATATGGCAGAAGCTACTCTCGATTCACGCAGGACTTCTATGGGCTGTTGGGCAACTACTCTCGCGCCGCCTCGGAAGTTGCGCGGTACATTGGTGCCCTTCATGTAAACCGCAACTACCGAGGTGATTCTGGTGAAAAGCCTACACTAGTACCGGCCTCTGCGGCTCAGCAGCGAAAAGCCCTGTCGCTAATTAACAGTTACATTTTCTCCAGCAAGGCGCTAAGTTTCCCGCGCTACTTCTTTACTCACTTCACCGTAGATCAGAACGCGGGATTCAAGGTGATGCTCCAGCGGCAGGATTACCCCATCTTCAACACAATAAGCAATCTGCAGGCATCCGCTCTAAAGTACCTGTTTAATCCTGCAACGCTAGATCGTGTAGCGAACAACGAGTACAAGGTGGGTGATGCGCACGGTGCGTTCACCATGGCTCAGCTGTTTCACGACGTTACGGCGAATGTGTGGGACGACGTTTTAACTGGGCAAAACGTGGGTGCCCTTCACCGCAGCCTTCAGCAGGCCTACGTTGGTGTAATGGCGGACATCGTACTAGGCAGGACATCTGTACAGCCTGATGCGCAGATGTTAGCGTGGTATCAACTGCATAACCTGCAGCACGTCATTACTGCGGAGATGGGGAAACCACACGACACATACACCAAGATCCATTTGCAGGAGATCTCTATGGAGATCAACCGCATCCTCCAGGCTCACATAAGCATTGGTTCGGGTGGGGGCTCCAGTGGCTCCAGCCTCCTTCAGCTTCTGCTAGGCGGCCAAAAGCCAGAGTAGTTTCTTCCTTCTACCAAAGGATTAACGCGGTCGTGCAGAAATGCACGACCGCGCTTTTTTTGGTGCGCCGAACATTAGCGCGTACCCGGCATGCTCGTGCTGGTAGAACTAACCTGCTTTGCTACTAACCCACCGGTACCGGTGGCTTTGGAGATTTCAGCCGCTACTGTTGGAAAG
>JAJZFK010000331.1 GCA_021805405.1 bacterium | reverse complement strand
AACTGTAATGTGCAAGCCCTATCGCTTTCCCTTTACGGTTTATGTGAAAGGCCCTCTCTTTCCCTTGTTTTGCGGGCGATGCATGCTCAGCTGTTAACGGTAAATGTAACGCTAACACAATCGATCCATTACTAGCTTATCTAACCATAACGCGCAACCCGGATACTGAAGAAGACCGCTTCCGGTTACCTGGCAGGATGTCTGCCAAATTTAGAGGTATCACTAATGGCTCGTCGTAATAGGCTTCTATTCGCCAAACACAAATAAAAACCACTGCAGGACTCTCAATCGTCCTGCAGTGGTTAATGATCATGTAGGAGCGCCCGGCGGCTTATTTCTTCGGCGCTGGCGACCGATCCTTTGCTCGTACACCTGCCATCTGGTTCTCGCCATTCATCATCCCCATAGCTGCGGCTCGCGCCTGCGGCGGCATATTAGGATTGTTCTGGTATGAAGAAGCCTGTTCCTTTGCTTGCTGAGTCTGGCTAGCTTGCGTAACGTTCGACGAATGACTGCAGCCCGCAAGTATGGACATACCCAGTACACAGGTTACAACGGTAAAACCCGTTAATCTTCTGGAGATCATCATTATCCTCTTCAAGCCAAGATGAGTGGCCCGACGCAACACTCGCCGGTCCACTCATCTTGTAAAACCCGGCGTTTAGTATGGATACCAACCTTGGCCAGTCCATGTAGCGGCCTGCCCAACGTTAATGTAGACGTTCTGGTACCACTTAATTCCAAAGAGCGGCATTGCTTTTACATGACCGTCGCCAAACACAACGTTTGTCATTCCGCTGTGCCTGTAGCGCGGCATCATATTGCACCCATCCCAAGACGCATTATTATTGCCACTATAGTCGCAATCATGATACTGTCCCTTTGCGGGGAGGTAATTTGACAGGTTGCTGTTATCGTGCTGCCCCTGGTTACCTGTACCTGTTGTCCAAGCCCATTCCCATGCTTCAAAGTAGGGGTATCCCCATGTTGCCCCGTTGCGCCCCTTCTCGGCGACAATAATCTTGTCTGCAGGAGCATCCAGAACGGCATCGGAATACGTGGGGCTGGTTCCACCGTTATAGTCGTCGGTGAAAAGGTCGTGGTGCACGCCATATCCCATACTCTGTGTCTGGTCTATATTGTCTGGGCACGTCCATATTCCCGACTGTCCCCAGGATTGCCCGTTACTGTAGTGAACACCGCTCTTGATGTAAGGGTAAATAAGTGCCGGCCAAACCATCTGCATGATGTTGGAAGAACCACCACCATACTGTGATTGTGGGAAGTGCTCGTCATAGTCCTGCACATACATCATGATGCCAAGACCAATCTGCTTCTCGTTTGAGACACAGGTGATGGCACGAGCTTTTTCTCTCGCTTGTGCGAATACAGGGAACAGAATGGCAGCAAGTATAGCAATAATTGCGATGACAACTAGCAGTTCGATTAACGTGAAAGCGCCACGGCTTCTCATGGCAATTTCCTCCAGGGCCGCATAGGCCCTTATTTGTATTAAATGGCGAACGACTCGCCTGCTTGGATTAATGCCTGAATTGTCTCTCAGGCTGAGAACCCAACCACCAGTTCGACTGGCAGTCGCGTTTCTGACGGAACAGACTCGCCGTTGCAAAGGGCTTCAACTAGCGTAACGGCTGTTTCAGCAACCTGCCTCCAGGGCGCACGCACCGCTGTCATCGGCAACTGGTTACCTAACGGCGCAAAACCGTCAAAGCCCGCAATTGCCAGGTCACTCGGCACATCTATTCCTCTGTTCCTGCAAACATCAACAAGGTGGGCTGCACGATCATCACACCAGCAGATTACCGCAGTGGGTCGAGAGCCGGGCTGGCGGTTGCGCCAGTCATCCGCCCAATCTTCCAGTGCTCGCTGCCAGTGACCCATCGCCCACGCTGAAAATAGTTCAGGCTCCTGCACAGTCTCGAGTGTCATGTTTAACTCTGAAACCGTGGATTGAATTCCTCGTGCACGGCGTACATTGGACGACACCTGGTGCGACGGTGAGAAATACGCGATATGTTGATGGCCACGGTTAAAGAGGTACCTGGTGAGTTGCACCATGCCGTCTTCGTCATCTACCGTAACCGATGGCAGCGGCTCTAACACAGACTCAATTGATACGACTGGAAGGTCTCGCTGCCGCAACAGATCAGCAACCGGATCGCGTTGTCCCGCTAAAACGATGATACCGTCAACGCGTCTATCTAGCATGCGGCCATAGAGCGGCTCAGAATGTTGATCGCTTCGCTGCTGAAAAATAAGCAGCTCGCGCTCTATTGCATTGCAGCCTCCCATTAAACCACCAAACACGTGTCGCATAAATGGCTGCTCAACGCTCATATACGGGTAACTGCTGTAGAAGCCAATTACGTTGCTGCGTCGCGTTCGCAGGGATCTTGCAAGCGCGTTTGGCCGGTAATTCATCATTCGCGCAACTTCTTCGACACGCCGACGGGTAGGCTCAGATATTCTAGATTCGGCAGCTTTACCGTTTACCACAGCCGAAACTGTCATAATGCTGACTCCAGCTCGAGCGGCTACGTCCTTCAGAGTTGTTGTGCGCGATTCGGTCACCACGTTCCCTCCAAGTGTACACTGCATTAAGGTTTAGGCACTTTCATTGTATCAACACATCGCATTTTTGTCAATGCTTTTGTTACAGTTAGCTTTATATTTAATGTAATTTGACATGATTAAGTAACTTAATCGGTTTTTGAGGAGCAACAATGGTTAGTAATTGTGCAATTTTGTACTTTTGATTGATTAATTTGACGCACATACAAATAATTTGTACATACAAATATTACCTACAGTTACAAATGCCAATTTTGGACCAACAAAAACGCATAATCATTGCATTACACTGTTTGCGGCGGTCACAAATGCACAATCCTTCGTAAATATATCAGGTGTGCTAGAATATATCAAAGTACCGGCCTGTAGCTTGCCGGGTAATACTGAAGACCAAGGAGAGACCGTATGGGCAAGTTGGCCCTGTTAGCGGCCCTGTCGGCACTGGCGCTAGGCGCGAACTCCGCTGTGGCTCAGGTACCCGGCGTAGTGAGCCCCGCACCTTCAACCCCGCAAAGCCAATCCGTTTTGACCCTGCCTGATAGCGCAGTAACCTATTCCTCGTGGGATAACACCTACCTCTATGTCGCCGCAGTAGTAAACAAACCTACTCTTCACGGTGACAATACCACGGCATTTTCTGATCCACTGAAAGACGACTCTGTCGTATTCACGCTCCAGACAAACGACGCTAACACGTCCAGCGTTCCCGATGCGAATACGGTCGTTATAGCAGCCAGTGCTATGGGGGGTGTTCAACTATATAGAGGCTCCAAATTAACACCGCTGTTCAACGGCATGTCGGCTTTTAACGATGCAATGGCTAACGTACTAAAAATGACCGATGCGCCAAAGCGAGAAGCTGCACGCCTCTCTCTGTTCAGCAAAATAATCAAATTCCAGGTTGTTCGACATGGTGAGGAGCGCAGTACGCACGCGTTCATGCCCGGGTACACGGTAGAAATTGCGGTTCCCTGGGTCGACATTGGTGTTACCCCTGAAGCAGGTATGAGACTTGGTTTCAATGTAGACGTACTTTCTACTTCGCCCGATAGCCCGGCTGTAACAAGCTGGTCGCACGATATAACGTCACGAGACCAAATCTTTGACCCTGCCGATTTTGGCACCCTTGTTCTGGACACCGCGCCACATGCTCCAACTTCAAATCTAGCCGTGGCAACCGAGGCAGTTAAATTTGCACCGGTGATCGATGGGATCATTGAACCTGGCGAGTGGAGCGATCTTGCGAGTATCCCAATTACCGTTCGCACCGACGCGGCCGCACAGATGTCGGTCATTCGTACTACGGCAGCACGAAAGCGTGCACCGTTCACTCCGAAACCAGCTCCACCAGGTGTAGCTGTAGTGGTACGGATGTTGCCCACGCTACATACTCACGTTCCTCAGGCCGTTCCCCCTGCTACGCTAGCTCTGTTTGATCTTAGCTTTCAAGGTGACCCGCACAAGGAACTTCCACAAGCTGGAGTTGAGGATCACGGAGGTTCGCTTCTGGCGCAACATCCCATCGGCGGCACCGGTCCCTGGTTTTCGTACGGTAACCTGGACTATTTGCGCGAACAGTTAATGGAAGCGCATCAGGAGGGAGTAGACGTACTTCTACCCGACTACCGTGTGGGCCGCGACGATCGTATGATAGGTTTCGCAGCTACCAGCCTAGGTATGGCGCTTTCGACTCTTCATGCACATTCCCAGGAGACGCCCTCTATTGGCCTCTTCCTCGATTTGACAGACATCGACAGCAAAACGTCTATATCACTCGACGAACTGTACCGCATTATCCGGAATTACTACCAACGAATTCCTGAATGGGCACGCTTTGAGATACCGCTAACCAAGGCGAACGGTGACGGAACGGCCTGCCCGATATTTATAGCTAACAGTCAACCCCTGGCCGGTCTTCCGCTGGGATGGCAGCTCACTCTGCGCGAATGGTTTGCCCGCGATTTTCACCATGTCGATCTAATCCTTATCGGTACGAGTGATTTCAAGGGACCGAATGCTGTCGACGGCACCTTCAATCCATCAGTTGCGCCCGTGAGCCAGCCTGTTACATCCACGTCCTGGTTACGCATAGCTTCGGTTTACGCGGGGTATGACCCCACGTTAACTGGCGATGGATCTGTGGCGCAATTGGAACGACGCCAGCTGGGTGCCACTTACCAGAACTCATGGACAGCTGCGCTTGCACAGCATCCCACTTGGGTGCTAATACCTGGCTGGAACGCCTACCAGTTTGGGGCAGAAACCGCCCCCACGCTGGAAGAGGGATACAGTATTAGTGACCTTACGCGGGAGTTCACTCGCCAGCTGCAGGGTGTTTCACAGCATGCTGCAATTATTCAGTTTGACGACGCACCACGCAAGATGGTAGCGGGTGAGGTGTGCCGGGTGGATGTTCGCGCTGAAAATAGCGGCATCACGCCCTGGGGTGCCCAAGCACCTGCGATTCCAGCAGCCTGGGCGTACCGGTGGATAAGGCAAGGTGTCCAGGACCAGTTTGGGCCACCCACGCCAGTGGACGGTGTTGTGTTACCTATGCACTCTGCGGTGGTAAACCTTCCAGTTGCTGCAATAGGTGCAGATGGAGCGCCACTACCACCGGGGCAATACCTACTGCAAATAGGCTTGGCGACGCTGCAAAGCGCCGGAACCGGAATGATATTCATTGGTGGTAACCGTGCCGGTTCAACGGTTACAGTCCCTGTGACAATCTCGCTGCCTGCCGCTACTGCACCGGTGCGAGCAAGGTTAATAGCTGACGATCTGCCGGCAACCGTAGAAACTAGCAGCGTGTATCCCGTTAATGTGCTCCTGCGCAACGACGGCGAGGCTACATGGCCGGCGGGTGGGCGTGTCTCGCTTGTACTCAATCGCACCGACAGGTTTATGGTGGATAGCGCAAAGTCGAGCAGCACCAATGCTGCCGATGCCTCTGTACTGCTTAAGACTGCAGTGCCACCTGGGCAAACTGTTGCAGCTACTGTGGAATTTCCACTGCTAACGGCGGACGGAAAAGGGCTAGATGTTTGGAACTATGACGACACCTGGAAATACGTTGCGCACTGGGACATTGTGACCCCGGACGGTCGTGGCACCTCCACGGCTGATGTGCCACTGGCTGTTGTGGCAGACGATTTCGGACCCAGGTTTATTTCCAATAGAACTCCCTCTCAACTGCCTGGCGGAAAGAGGCTGCCCGTGCTTCTCTCGGTACGCAACGATGGACCACAAACATGGCTAAAAAACGCGGTGAGCGTGGGTTACCACTGGTACTACCTGGACGGCACAGAGTACGCATTCAATGATGAGATAACACCGATTTCAACCGATATAGCTCCGGGTGCTATGGTCAACGGAATGCTGGCCTGGTTAAACACACCTCAGAACAATGGCTACTACTGGCTGGTTTGGGACCTGAAAGTTGGCGACAGATGGGCGTCTTCAACGAGGGCTCTCCGAGCCAATCAAGAGACTGTTCAGCTTGTACACGTTATCCAGGGCTCCCTGCACTTCGTGGATATGTCGGCTGCAGCATCTTCTGGTAACAAACGTAAGTTAGTAACGAAAAATGTGGGTGGGTTTGACGGCGCAGGCAACGAATTCCCCGTTGACGGCCTTCCTCCCTATGCACTTGCGGATACCGTGCCGGACGGCGTCTGGCTTCCGGGTGCAGCTACTGGTCCTTCGTCACCACGAAGCATCTCGTTTAAGTGGCCCGCCACTTCATCGGGAACTGAGTCGTTTGTAGCGTGCAATGGACAACTTCTAAGTATGGGCGACAAGCCTCACCCATGCACCACCGTACACTTGCTACTTGCGGCAACCGGAACAGTCATCAATACTCAGATCAAGCTGATCTTCAAGGAGCCTGTGGGCACCTCGGAGGATCTGTTTGCAATGACTGCATATCCGTGGCTGCAGCCTGAGGACTATATGCAGCACGTAGCATATCTTTGCAGATACCACATGACAGCAGCCGGCCCACATTCGGGAACATGTGCGCTATATGATACAGTCATACAATTACCGGTGCAGAAAAGTTTGGTTGCGATAAGGCTCCCAGTTGAACCTAATGTTAAGATCGCAGCCATCACCCTGGTTCGCTGATTTAAAACTTCAAAGCCAGGCACAAATCTATAGAGGAGAATTTGAATGAGAAACACGAGTTGGTTGCAGCTCGGTTTTGCCTTGGTCGCTGCAGCCTCATCGATCAGCGCGAAAGCACAGGCCCCAACCCTGCAGTCCCTGAAGCTTTCAATCAACCCCGCGCACAAGGAGGTGCGGGCGTTGATAGGACGCATTAACCCAATACCTATCCACCTTCGTTTAGGTGCCGAGGTTTCGCCTAATTTCAATTTCGATGGTGGAATTGACTTTACCTTACCAGCGTTTCACATTATTCCCACATTTACTAGCAGGATTGATGTTGAAGCCATTGTAGATGGCGGGCCGCATGGGATTAACACGCTGATACCTATAACATTCAATCAGATCTTTACACCGCCAGGAACCGGCATAACGGGACTGTATATTGGCGGTGGCATAGGTGCTTACATTGCAGGCGACACCCAGTTTGGTGGCAAATTCTTTGTAGGTGCTAACATAACCAAGCGGCTTGGAATTGAAGGGGACGTACAATTCCCAGGATTTGGCGATCCGTTGCTTTCAGTACAAGTGCGCCTTCCATTGGGTTAAGATCGCAAAAGCGGATAACGCTCGCCAGCTGATCGTAAATGCAACAGGACGCAAATACGTATGTTTGCGTCCTGTTGGCGTACTTACCGAGAGCTAAGTTAATTCAACAGAAGCGTAAGGCATTTAGATGCACCACCTGATTTCAGAAATTCCGACATCTCTACGTTAATCGTTGAATAGCCACACTCCTGCAGGTCTGCCTCAAGCTTGGGACACCCAGATGGCAAGACAACTGTGTCACCAACGACGACTGCGTTGCACGCAAACCTCAGCGCCTCCTCAAGTTCTACGTCGATAGTTTCGTAGTGATGTCGAATCACGGTTTGCGCATACTCATCAAATGCGCCAGGATAGAAAGCCACCCTGTTGCGCGAAAGAGGTAGCAGGCACGTATCGAGGTGATACCACCTGTCATCAACCAGCTCCAGCGATAACACCGTCGTCGATAACATATCGGCCATCCATCGGTGTGAGCAGATATCACTTCGCTTAAGGTAACCGGCCACCAGGTTGCTCCCGGCAAACAGCGCATCACCCTCGCCTTCAAACTTGCACCCCTGGGGTGGCGTGTGTACAGTATATCCATGCTCTTTAAACCAACGATCGAAATGAGGTTCTTCCAGCGCTCGCTGCGGATGACGAAAACTTGCAAGAAGCGCTATGTCGCCCTTCACCAACCCCGCGTTCGCAGTGAAAACCATATCCGGACAACCTTCAACCTGCGGTATCAGCTCTATTTCGGCACCCGCCCTGGTCTTTAAGACCTCATAAAGCAGGTCCCACTGTTTGGCAGCCAGCCCCGTATCTGGTCGATTCTCCAGTCTCATCCACGGATTGATCTCATACTCAAGGCGATAAGAGGTTGGCGCACACATCATCACCCTGTTAGTGCCAACGGACATTTGCTCGCTCATCATGCTTCTACATCAGGCAGCCTGGCAGCAAGCTCTTTCAGGAAGAATTCGCAGTCGGTAACGATCCCAAACGCCTGATGGGTGCCTCTATCCATCAGTTTAATAACCGAGTCCGCATCGCTGTCTACACAAAGCGTTCGCACACTAGCAGGCAGCAGGTTACCAGTAGCCACAGAGTGAAGCGTAGTGGCTACCATAAGCGCCACAGCAACACCTTTAACCTGGCTACGCATGGCGTCCTGGGCCTTTATTACATCTGTTATAACGTCTGGCAAGGGGCCGTCATCTCTAATGCTGCCTGCCAGTACATAGTCGGTATTGGTGGTGATGCAGGCGTGCATGATACCACTGGTTAGCACGCCCTCCTCCACCGCGGCTCTAATGGAGCCGCAGCCCCTCACCCGGTTGATTGCGCGCAGGTGGTTTTCATGGCCGTGAGCCATGCTGTTACCCGTAGCAATTTCAACGCCCAGCGAGGTTC
>JAJZFK010000024.1:6814-8747 GCA_021805405.1 bacterium | reverse complement strand
AATTACGTAAATAGCATGTACCGTTACCTTACCTAAGTGGAGCAATCCCAATTGCTACGCCAGACGCAAGACATAAAATTCCTGCAACTAGAGGCGAACCTGCGTGTCGAACATCCTGGCGTACTCCTGCGTGCTGTGTTATGCCCTTTCCAGGATGCTTTATCTCCCTGAATTTTGGTTATGAATGGTGAACAATGAATAGACGAGATTTTATCCACAGTGCGGCGGGCGTATCCCTCACGTCGCTTTGCACGATTACCGCGGATGCCGACGTAAGCGCCGCGCCAGCAGCTGCTGCCACCCCTGCCGGGCCGGCAATTGGCGTTGGCGTAATTGGGCTTGGAGACCGAGGGCGCGAGGTGTTGCACGAGGCGGCCCTATTGCCAACACTAACCGTTGCAGCGATTTGCGACATCTATGACCCCTTTGTTAAGCGTGCTCAAACCATCGCACCTCAGGCGAAGCCGTACGCCGACTACAAGGCGCTGCTGGCCGACCCGGCAGTAACGGCAATAGTGCTTGCCACTCCAAGTAACCTGCACCGCGAAATCGCCCTCGCCGCTCTTCAGGCTGGCAAACACCTCTACTGCGAGGCACCCCTTGCGAGCAACCTGGAGGACGCCAAGGCTATAGCAACCGCTGGCCTGCATGCTGCACCAAAGCTTGTATTTCAGGCTGGGTTGCAAAAGAGGGTTCATCCGCAGTATGCCCACGTGGACAAGTTTGTTAAAACAGGGGCGCTTGGTACTCCGGCCTTCTGCCGCTCTCAGTGGCACTACAAAACAAGCTGGCGCAAGGCATCGCCCAACGCCGATGAGCAGCAGCTGCTGAACTGGCGGCTATCGAAGGCTACATCTCCCGGGCTTGCAGGCGAGGTAGGAATTCACAGCATGGATGTGATGAACTGGTACCTCAACGCCCTTCCGACGGCTGTGACAGGTTTTGGAAGCGTCACGTTCTGGAAGGATGGTCGCGATGTACCAGACACCGTGCAGGCAGTGCTGGAATACCCTGGTGGCGTACATATGGCCTATGACGCAACCCTGGTAAACTCTTTCGATGACACTTATGACATACTTCATGGCTCGCAATCCGCCATGTTTCTACGAGGTGATAAAGGCTGGATGGTGAACGAGGCAGATGCTCCACTCGAGGGCTGGATTGTATACGCACGCAAAGAGAAGATCAACGATGATACCGGAATAGTGCTTGTGGCAGATGCCACGAAACTACTTGCTTTAGGCAAAATGCCCGGTAAGGAAGCACCCCCGCCGGAAAAGACGATGCTTCACTTTGCGCTGAAGAGTTTTGCCGAGAGCATTAGCACTGGCAAGCCTTCGGCTAGCGGTCCGTTGGAAGGTTACCAGGCGACCGTGACCGCCCTCGTAACGAATTCGGCAGTAAACAGTGCCTCTCGCATTGAATTTACGCAGGATATGTTTGCCCTGGTATAGAACGAGGTTGAAGTATTCCCTGTAAAGGAGACAGACGTGATCGAACCTACAGACAACAAATCACCAAATGCCGGCGGAGAGGCTTCCCGGCGCGAGTTTATCACTGCGGCGGGAGCAGCTGCCATGGCTGCAGCTGCTGTGACGTCGCCGCAGGCGGCCGTCGCATCGCATATGCCAACTACCGCAGCGGGCATGAAGCGCGTAATCGGTGCCAACGACCGCATTCACGTAGGGCACATCGGCCCACACTGGAACGGCCAGGGTGGCGTGCACACCCGGTACATTCTTCAGCACAAGGAAGACTGGAACATTGAGTATGCTGCTATTGCAGACATCTACACTGTCCACCTTGCACATGCGCAGCAGCACATTGGCCTACCGGATAACCGTGCATTTATCGATTACCGGCAGATGCTCGACAAGGTGCCTGAAATTGACGTAGTGTGGGTTACGACGCCAGAGCACTGGCACTACGCACA
>JAJZFK010000024.1:0-6804 GCA_021805405.1 bacterium | reverse complement strand
CCGTTGTGTAAAGGTGTAGACGAAGCGCTTAAAATGCATGAGACTGCCCTGCGCACCGGCGTGGTATTCCAGATGGGTGTGCAGGCAAGTTCCGACCCCACCTACAAATACATCGGCGATCAGATTGCCACCGGAAAGTACGGACCAATCGTCTGGTCGCAGGGTTCTTACTGCCGTAACTCTACCGATGGCGAGTGGAATTACTATCCTTTAGACGCAGAGGCAACACCGGAAAATACGCACTGGAAGATCTTTGAGGAGCCTTGCCATCACAAACATGAGTTTGACAAACAGAGGTTCTTCCGCTGGAGGAAATTCTGGAGTTATTCGGCAGGTATCGCCGGTGACCTTTGGCCACACGTCCTCACTCCCATTATGATTGCAATGGGCAAGCTGGAGTACCCACGACGAGTTGTATCCACCGGCGACCTTCTCATTCAGAAAGACCGCGAAGTACCGGATACTGTTCATCAGATTATTGAGTACCCATCGGGCTTCACCATGATCCTGGCAGGGTCAACCACCAACGATCATGGTCTTACGCCTACCATCCGTACCCACCTTGCAACTATTGAATTCGCCATGTTTGGGGGTGGCCAGGTACATATCATGCCGCAAGGCATTGCTGCCGACCAACTGGACGAAGTGAACCTCCACGTACCGGGCGCCATGGAGTCTATTGAAAAGCACGAGCACAACTTCCTGGAGTGCGTGCGAAATCCCAAACTGGTGCCCAACTGCAATATTGATATTGCCACCAAGGTACAGGTTGCGCTCTCGATGGGTGAGATGGCGTACCGACAGAACCGGGAAATGCTGTTTGACGCAGAGAAGATGCGCCTTATTTAACCACCGGCGGTTATTCTTTAAAGGCTCCGAAAGCCCACAGCTTTCGGAGCCTTGCGCTTTCCTGGCACCCTTGCAAGGAGAAAAACGTGCTGCATCTTAAGTGCGCGGTCATGAGTATGGCAACACGGTTTGAGGTTGTCCTGCCCGGGCCCCCAACCCCTGCGCTCCAGGCAGTAGCAGAGGAGGCTCTTAGGGCGGTAACGGATACCGAGAAGCTGCTTAGCCCCTATATACCCACAAGCGACGTGTGGCGTATCAACCATCATGCATGGAAGGAGCCAGTTCGCGTATCACCGCTTACCGCCGGCTATCTTTTGCGGATTCTGGAACTGAACAAGGTAACGGATGGCGCATTCGACATAAATGTAGGCAGGCTGATGCAAAACTACGGCTTTCGCGATAATGAGGTAGAACACGATAGTCAGTTTGGTGCCGTTCAGCCGTACAGGTCACTCGATCGTGCCCTCCTTGTAGACTTAACGAACTACTCCGTAACGCTTACTGGGCCGGACGTGTACCTCGATTTGGGCGCCATTGGGAAGGGTATCGCGCTAGATTGTGCCGCTGAAGTGCTACGTGGGTGTGGCGTAGAAAGCGGCTACATTCATGGTGGCTCCAGCAGCGCGATTGGCATTGGTTACCCACAGGATGAAATTGGCTGGAAAGTTGTGGTCGCTGGGCCGGATGGTGACGGCGACAATCTGGCTGAAGCCTGGCTGTGTAACACCGCACTTTCGGTGAGTACACGAAGTGGCCGGACAGTAGAGCGTGATAACGCACGAATTCCGCACGTCATGGATCCGCGCACGGGCCAACCGGCTGCCTCAGCGGAAGTTGCGGCGGTCATCACCACATCGGCGGCAGTTTGTGACGCGGCCACCACTGCATTGCTAGTTTTGGGCAACACCGGGTTGGCGACGATTGGAAAAGCCTGCGAGGAGGTATCTGCGCTGGTAGTAACTGAAAACGATGGTGCGCGGGCGGTATACAGTGAAGGTCATGCATTTGCACTTCTCTCACCCTACATCGCCCGCTGATTGCTAGCTGGCCCGTACCACCGCATAACTCTCACCTGTCTCCAGCGTGAGGTCCGGATTGTCGCACAGGTAGCCTATCACCGCGTCTAGTGGCACAACGCCGTCATGTGCCATCCGCACCTCCTGGTAGATCTGCTGTAGCAGCCAGTAGTCGCTTTCATTGCGCAATCGCAGGGAGAGCTCCGGATAGCTCAGCCGCGGTGGGGGCGGCAGGTAGGCACAGTCGTACACATCATCGTGGGCGAGAATGCTCTCCGCCAGCGAACCACGAAGCCTTTTTCCAGCGACCAGCTCCAGGGAGGAGATGAGTGCCTGAACACGCAGCGCCTCTGCACCAGTGCCAACCGGCAAGCGTGCAACGGTTGTGTAGTCCATCCCGCTTTCCTGCAGGTAGTGAACCGAGGCACGCAGCATCTTCGGTTCCACCAGCGGGTCGGCTGCCGAGACAAGGCATAACGCTTCGGCCGCGTAATCACGCGCGGCTTCAATAGCAATTGCCGAAAGCTCCTTTTCGGCACTGTAATAACAGGCTATCTGGTGATCACGGCAGAAAGCAGCCACTGCAGGCCCTTCCAGCGGATCATTTGACACTACCACGACCTCGCCAGCGTGGGCGGCAGTACAGCGGTTGACTACCTGCTCTAACACGGTGAGGTCGCCCAGGGGGAGAAGGTATTTACCGGGAAGCCGGGCGATGCCACTGCTCGCGGTAACAACGACCAGGGAAGGTGCTACCTCGTTGAGATCCTCCATGAATTACAAATACTCCTGTTTAGCCAGACTATGAACGGCCCATCCATAGGCCATGTGGTGGGCGCTTCATATGACTGAAGCGAAATTCCCACCAACATTATCGGCAAGCAGGGGCAATCGCCTTACAGGTAATCAGAAAATGGCTACCAGTTCACGACTGCTCTCATCCTCCACCTCTGCGTGCAGACTGTTACCGTTACTATCCATAGTTACTACCGCAACGAAATCCTTAACATCAAGATGCCACATTGCTTCGGGAACACCCATCTCCTCAAGGAAGTCCACACCGGTAACGCCCGTAACGGCGTCCGCATAAAATTGCGCTGCTCCACCAATAGCATTAAGGTAGACCGCACCGTTCGCTTTAAGGGCTGCCAACGTTTTTGCCCCCATCCCCCCCTTGCCAATTACTGCACGTACCCCAAACTTGCGTATGATCTCTGCCTGATACGGCTCCTCGCGAATAGATGTGGTGGGGCCAGCTGCGCGAACCTTCCAAGTGCCGTCTGTTTCCTTCAGCATAACCGGCCCGCAGTGGTAGATTACCTGGCCATTTAAATCCAAAGGCGAGTCGTTATTCATCAAGTACTTATGCAGCGCGTCACGCCCGGTAAACATCTGGCCGCTCAGCAGCACAACGTCGCCCACTTTAAGCGAACACACCGCCTCCTTCGTTATGGGAGTATTCAGCCGCACTTCGCGCCCGGTGAGGGGCAGAGATGTTTCACTGGCAAGTTTAACTGGATTGGAGTCTCGAAAAGTCCAAGAAGTTATGGCGTGCGTTTCTGGGCTAATCGTTACGCGCAAACGACGGTATGCCCAGCAGTTATAGGCTACCGAAACAAAGAAGGATGCGGGCAGCCGATTCATCGCACAAATTTTGCACCCTAGCAGCGTTACTGCGCCACCAAAGCCCATCACTCCAACCTTGAGGCGGTTCGACTCTTCCAGCACCTTCGCTTCAAGCTCTGCGAGCCTAGGATCCGGGTTCACGTCATCCAGCGCGCGAAAGAGCTGTTCCTTGGCATAACTGTAACCGCTTGTTCGGTCACCACCAATGCATACGCCGATGATCCCCGCGCTGCAACCCTGCCCCTGCGCCTGCCACACCGCGTGAAGCAGGCACTTGTGTACGCCATCAAGATCGCGCCCCGCATTGCCCACATGCTCAAGGTCGGCTGGTAGCGAGTATTGAATATTCTTGTTTTCGCATCCGCCGCCCTTCAGTAGAAGCGTTACCTCAATTTCGGGTTGCTCCCACTGGTCAAAGTGGATTACTGGTGTACCCGGGCCAATGTTGAGTCCCGAGTTTTTGCCCGTGATACTGTCTACGGAATTTGGTCGCAGCACACCCCGCCTTGTCGCCTCTTCCACAGCCTCAATAATGCTCTTCTTAACTTCAATCTGGTTAATTCCCACCGGGGTATGAATTGTAAATGTTGGCATCCCGGTGTCCTGGCAGATTGCCCCCACGGTTTCCCGGGCCCTATCCACGTTCATCGCGATAATCTGCAGGGCCTGGGAGGCACGTGAGCCCGCGGCCTCCTTATGCCTGCTAGCTGCAATTGCGCGTCTTACATCGCTGGGTAGGTTCGTTGATGTCTCAGTTATAAGCTCCAGAATACTGGCTGTCAATCTGTTCACGGCTTCATTCTCCAAGTCTATTAAACGTTGTGAGGGTATGTTAATATGCTACCTTAAACTCGTGTCATGCCCCGGTGTTTTGTGGCGACGGAATGAGCAGGCAAAATCGGCGACAGCCTGTTCATTCATAAGTGATGGCCCGCGACCTACGTGGCTTCATGGTTGCGCGAAGAAACTTTACAGCAGACGGCACGCCGGGGTATAATAGCCGACTATGTAGCAATTTTTGCCCCTTGAAAAAGTGGTGCCCTGCCGGAGTAGAGATGTTTAATGTTCGATAGCCTTAGTGAAAAACTGCAGAGCGCCTTTAGCCGACTACGCGGCAAGGGCAAAGTCACCGAAGCCGATATTAACGAGGCGATGCGCGAGGTACGGCTGGCGCTGCTCGAAGCAGACGTAAGCCTTAAAGTGGTGCGCGATTTCGTAGGACGTGTTAAAGAAAAGGCGCTTGGTGCAGAGGTGCTGGAGAGTCTACAGCCCTGGCAGCAGGTCGTAGGCATCGTCAACGAGGAGCTAATTGGGCTTCTTGGCGGCGATGAGGCTACTATCAACATCAGCGGTCCCTCCCCCACCATCATAATGCTTTGCGGTCTGCAAGGTGCAGGAAAAACCACACTTGCCGGCAAGCTGGGCCTCTATTTCAAAAAGCAGGGAAGAAATCCTCTTCTTACGGCCTGCGACATCTATCGCCCCGCAGCCGTTAAGCAGCTTCAGGTACTTGGCTCGCAAATTTCCGTGCCCGTTTTTGCATCGGACCCTGAACAGCATAAGTCCCCGCCAACTATCGCGCGCCTTGCAGTAGAGCACGCTCGACAGAGCGGAAACGACATCGTTATCCTTGATACCGCGGGCCGCCTTGCCATTGATCAGGACCTCATGGACGAACTTGGCCAGATGCGCGCCATGGTAAAGCCCACCGAGATACTCCTGGTAGTTGATGCAATGGTTGGCCAGGATGCGGTGACCTTTGCACAGCAGTTTCACGATCAGCTGGGGCTAACTGGCTTCATCATGACCAAGATGGATAGCGACACCCGCGGTGGTGCTGCCCTATCCATCAGGTCGGTTACCGGCGTACCCATCAAACTGATGGGCGTTGGTGAAAAATTGGACGCACTGGAGCGGTTCTACCCGGACAGGCTCGCTTCCAGAATACTCGGTATGGGCGACATCCTCAGCCTTATTGAAAAGGCGCAGGAGGCCGTGGACGAAAAGCAGGCGGCAGCTCTAGAGTCCAAGTTGCGGGAAAGCCGCTTCAATTTCAACGACTTCCTCGCCCAACTCGAGCAGATGAACAAGATGGGCCCTATTGAGAACCTGTTGAAAATGGTGCCCGGAATGAACCGCGAGATGATGGACCAGTTCAACAGCGTCGACTCGCAAAAAATCCTTTCTCGTAAAAAGGCCATCGTTCAGTCGATGACTCCTGCAGAACGCGGCAACCCTGCGCTTATAAACGGCCCACGTCGGCGAAGGATTGCGAATGGCTGCGGACAGACCGTTCAGCAGGTGAACCAGTTTTTAAACGAATTTGAGCAGATGCGCAAGATTATGCGAACGATGCTCAATAAGATGCCGGGCAGCAAGGGTGGCGGAGCTGCTCCCGGCGCTTTACCAGCCAAGGGTCGCAAGATGCCGAAGGGCGGTCGCGGCAGTTGGTTTTCCCGGTAAGCAGCCGGGGTTTTTGTCACTTGTGGCAAAACCAATAAAAAGTTAGCATAATATGGGGAACAAAATTCCGGATGATGTCGTCTCTTTCTTTATGACGCCGTGTGCCGGTACCACGATTTGAACAACGTGCCGCCAAAAGCGAGCATACAAGGAGTTACAACTACACATGAGCGTTAAGATACGTCTAAAGCGCATCGGGGCGAAAAAGCGTCCATTTTACCGCATAGTCGTTGCCAACAGCACGGCAGCTCGTGACGGACGTTTTATTGAAGTGATAGGGACATATGATCCCTGCGTAGACCCCCCCGCTGTGCGCCTGGATGACGAAAAGGCTCTTAAGTGGCTAGGCCATGGGGCGCAGCCATCAGATACTGCACGGGCACTCCTGAGAAAACAGGGCATCCTGGATAGATTCAATGCAGTAAAAGAGGCCCATCGACAGGCGCAGCAAACCACTAACGGTTAATACATTCTGCTGCATCGGTCGCAGAAAAAGGAGTTTACTATTGGAGAACCTGCTTGAATTCCTGGTAAAGGCTTTGGTGGACGAGCCTGATCAGGTAAACATCACTGAAGTCCAGCAGGAGCAATCCACCACTTATGAAGTACGGGTGGCTCCTGGAGATCTTGGTAAGGTCATCGGCAAACAGGGTCGTATCGCTAACGCTTTGCGCACAGTAACCAAAGCTGCAGCTATGAAGCACAAGCGTAAGGTTTACGTGGAAATCATAGCTTAAGCGGGTTACCGGGCATGACGAAAATTTTCGTCTACTCAAAACTGGCTCGGTGTACCGGGCCCCTGCCGCTACGTTGTGACTTCAGGCAGATGGTGAAATGGAACTGCTTCCAG
>JAJZFK010000175.1 GCA_021805405.1 bacterium | reverse complement strand
CTAGGGTTTTCCCTCCTGCCCCAGCTCCTATTTCAACTACAATGTCGCCCGGTTTTGGGTCGGCAAGCATAATCGTGAGTTGGCTCGCTTCTTCCTGAGCCTCAAACCACCCATCTCGAAAATGCGGCAGGTCGAAGATGTTAACCTGCGACGTAAGATTAATGCCCAGCGGCGACCATCGCGCCAACTCTGCATCCTCCAGCTGCTTCAGAACATACTCTCTGGTTGTCGTCAGCGTATTGATGCGCAAAGTAGTTGGGGCACGACTGTTAAGAGCGCGCGCGGCCTCTATAGCACTAACGTCGCCAAGTATCTCCACCAGTGACTGCGCCCAGTCATCCGGGAATGAGAGCACCTGCGCGATATAATCTACCGCGCTGGTGACATCGGGCAGGCTGGCTGCAGCGGCATCTACCTGGCCATCGGTAAGGTTCAACGCTTCCTGATAGCCCTTTTCACGGGCGAGCAGCCTTATGCCGGTTTCGGCATTGGTTGACAGATTTAGCGCGGTTAACATGGTCTCAATCCGCCGCTTTGCGCGAATGTAGCCGAATACGAGTTCGCTCACTTCGCGCCTCTCTCGAGAGCCCAGAAAGCGACGATCACGAATTTCGGTATTGACAATTCGATCGGCAGATATGCTGTCTTGACGCTGCAGCCAGCAGCCTGCAATTTCGCAAGCTGCCGTCAACGCCCGCTGAGTCTGTCCATGCTGCGACCGGTCGGCCGCGGCAGTTTCATGCGGCATTCACAAGCCTCACAATTTGCGCAGCAGCGTCCTGCATCGTTTCAGCGGGAACGAGTGAGGAACCAGCCAGAATTGCGCTACCCTCCGCAGCACGTGTTCCAGCAAGGCGCACCACGATTGGCACCTTTATGTCCATCGACTCTGTAGCAGTTATAACCCCCTTGGCTACCTCATCACATCGGGTAATACCCCCAAATATATTGATTAGCACACCCTTCACATTAGGATCCGAAAGTACGATACCCAGGCAGTCCTTCACCCGATCGGCCTGTGCTCCACCCCCAACGTCCAGGAAATCTGCTGGTCGGCCGCCGGCTCGCTGCACTGCATCCATCGTTGCCATCGTGAGGCCAGCTCCGTTGCAGATAATCCCTACGTCGCCGCCAAGTCGCACGTAAGCGATATCTTTCTTATGTGCCTCGGCCTCAATGGGATCGTCCTCACTCTCCTCGGCGTAGCCCGCAAGCTCTGGATGACGGAACAGCGAACTCTCATCGATGTCAACTTTTGCATCGGCGGCAAGTACGCGGCCAGTATCTGTAACGGCAAGTGGATTGATTTCGAGAAGCGAGGCATCGCATGATATAAAGGCGCTATAGAGGGTTCGCAGGAAGGAACTTACCTTGTTAACAAGAGAGGTTGCGATTTTCGCGCGAAAGCAGAGGTCGCGCAACTGGTAATCGCACACACCCTCAAGTGGATCTACAGCTAGCCGTGCGATTGCGTCAGGATCCTCTTCGGCAACCGCTTCAATGTCCATTCCTCCGCGAGCGCTCAGTATGATCACATTTTTGCGTGATACGCGATCAGGCAGAACTGCGGCGTAGATCTCGGAAACGATGTTTATTGGCTCTTCAATCAGGACCTTATCCACACGAATACCCTGAGGAGCCTGATGGGTTTTGAGAATCATACCCAGCATGCTGCCTGCAATTTCGCGTGCCGCCTCGGCGTTTTCTGCTACCTTGATGCCTCCCGCTTTGCCGCGACCACCGGTATGTACCTGTGCCTTGATAACTCCACGGCCACCAAGCCGCTCAACGGCTTGCGCGGCTTCTTCGGCAGTTACAGCGACACCTGCGTTTTTGGGAACGGCAACACCGCTTCTGGCGAGCACTTCCTTGGCCTGGTACTCGTGAATCTTCATGAATAGCTCCTTAACTACAATATGACTGAAAGTGAAATCTGGTAGTACGCCCTACGCCACCTATGGTTAATTCCTTCCACTTTGCCCGCTCACCATACGCGCCGAGCTCATTGCATCTATTGAGCCAGCGAGATAAATGACGATAAGGAGTGCAGATGAAAATACCAGACCGGTGCTGAAACCTCCGTGACTGCGCGCGGCGGGAAAACCCCACGGCGAGTAGGCAAGGAGGTAGAAAACCAGAAAATCGAGGCCAACAAACAGAACACCTTTGCCCACTTCGCCGTTATAAAACTGACCTAAGCCGGGGAGTACGAGGCTTAGCAGCAATGCAAGGCCGGGGCTCCTGGCAATGACTTCCGTCTCAAGGGAACTCCACTGCTCCTGGTTTGTTAGCAGGTTACCGTACTTTCTCTCTGCAGTAGTTCTAGTGGGCTGTAACTCATGGGCCTTGTTGTAGGCGGCAAGCGCCTCTTCAATACGCGCAACGTCCTGAAACAGGTCGCCAAGCAGCTCTAGTGCAGCAGCGTCCCCCGGATTTTCCACTAATGCCTCACGGCACTTCGCCTCTGCTTCCTTTGGCCGTTCGCGCCTGCGGAGAAGTGCTGCCTCGCTAAGTAGCTTCTCTGCCCGCCCGCGCTCCATGGCAGAAACCTCGCGCAGAGGTGGAAGTTTAAGATCAACCGCCTGCGCTCGCCGTACAAGCTCCTGCGTTCGCTCCTGCTCGCGCGCTACCGCCTGAAGTCGCATCGCCTCAATGGTGAGTTCCGCTTTAACCTGTGGCTGTTTGATATTTGCAGGCACTTCGGGCACTGCGAGCGTGTCGAAGGTACCGGTGTCCCCATCTAGCAGGCGGGCAATCTCCTGGGGCGACATACCCATGCGAGCAAGATCCATTTCCGCCTGCCGTCTCTTTGCCGGATCAGTTTTGAGTATGTCCTTGGTTTTCGCCGTTGTGGTATCGCCTGCAGTTGGGTCCATCGTCTATCCCCTAAATGGTTGGCCGCGATCTAACAGGGAGGAACGGATTGTTCTCCAGATCTACCGGCAGCAACGGTGCACTCTTCCAGAAATCTTCCAGATGATAAAACTCACGCTGTTCCGCGGCCATAATGTGCATTACTACGTCGCCGTAATCCAGCAGAATCCAGACAGCTTCCTGGTAGCCTTCTACCCTCAGTTTCTTATACCCACGTTGATCCATTGTCTCTTCAGCGCGATCGGCAATAGCACGTAGTTGTATAGACGACTTGCCGGTGCAGATTACAAAAAAGTCGGCAATAATGGTAAGGCCGCGCAGGTCAAGAACTTTAATGTCTTCCGCACGCACCGCGTCTGCCGACTGGGCCAGCCACGTTGCACGTTCAACAGAATCAGTATCTTCATTTACCTCATCAAGCTCGTCATCTTCTACATCATCATCGTCGTCTTCAAACTCATCATCATCGAGCAAAAGATCGTCGTCGTCTTCCAATTCCCTATCGGTTTCAACCTGGCTGATTTGTGATTCGACAGAATCGTCTTCCAGGTTTTTATCTTCAAATGTCAAGCGGTTTCTCCCACGGCTATCATTTCAGGATCCAGATATAACCGGTGTTCATAGATATAGTTTACAACACCGTCTGGTGTGAGATAGCGTATTGGCAAATTTTTCTTTATTCTATCGCGAATTGTTGTAGATGAAATATCTGGCGAGCTCGTCTGCAGCGGCAGAATCCGCTCAAGACACGCCATAGGCAGCCGACTCTTCAGGCTAGCAATAGGAAACCCTGGCCGTGTAGCGGCGATAAAGCGCGACAGCTTCACCACCTCCTCATACCGGTGCCAAGTCGCCAACTCTGCTACTGCATCGATACCGGTGATGTAGTAAAGCTCGGCTTCCGGATTGTCACGACTAATTGCCGTAAGGGTATCCACGGTATACGATGGGCCAGATCTGTGGATCTCTACCGGCGAGCACGAAAATGCGTTGTTGCTGTGTGTGGCAATCAGCGTCATCGCGTAGCGCCGGGCGGCACTTGCAAAAGCGCCCTCCGGGCGATGCGGTGGCCGACCGTTAGGTATGAACAACACCTTTTCCAACCCAAACAGTACCCGCGATTCTTCAGCCACAAAAAGGTGGCCATAGTGAACCGGATCAAATGTTCCACCCATTATGCCTAGTCGCAATGATCTGATTAATACCGCCTTCCCGTATCATTGAATAAAGCTAGCTGGGCACCAGTCGTCACTGACTTTGGCGGGCCAAAGTGAACTAATCTTATTCCGGTTTTATCCACCATAACATCCCCAATAGATGTGCTCGCGCTAACCCCTGCAAGTACCGGTGGCACTCCCATGGTGTGTTGCAGCACAATACTCCATGGTACCTTCACCACAAGACTTCTAGCGTAACGCTGAAAGCTAACTCCGTTCGCTGTGCTGGCAGCACCCGGTATATAGCGAAGGTTTATCGCCGTCATGCTGCTCTGGCCAGATGAGCCAAACGGCCGAATGGTAACAAAATAGCGATAGTGCGAAGACAGACTGTTGCGGTATTTCACCAGCAGCGCAAGTGTACCCGCGCGCCGTGCCATATAGACCGATGAGATATTGGCATCGCCGTTTAGTGCACGCATTATGCCATCTCGCTGTGGGTTTAGCAATATAGGCGACAACTGGGTCCAGGTTGCTGCCTGCGGCTTTAACGAGCCAGCTATTTCGGGGACAGTTTGAGTATCCAGGGTGCCAAATAGCTCCGTACTGCGCGCAAACGAATCGAGAAAGCGACCCATCATTGCGGTCTGGCTGTGATACATGTTAATGGCATGCAACTTGGCTAGCACTTCCGGTCTCGTGAGCTTTAGTTCATTCCAATGAGTATCCAGGTAGGCGAGCGGCCGAGGAGGCGTTAATGGCAGTTTGGTATACACGCCTTGAGGAATGGGCCAGTCACCATGGTGCACGAGATAGTACTGCAATCGAACACCAGTGGCCCACCTTGCATCTGTGGGCGACAGCCTGAGTAGGGCCAGTGCGGTATGTGTAAATGCCTCGGCACCAACGTGATCAACATGGTCGTCTGAAGGATGCGTAACCGTGATAAGCGTTGGGCGATACTGCCGAATGACGTTCTGCAAATCACTTACAACCGACTCACCAGAGTACGGCGCACCAGGATGGTAACAGACATTGTAAGGCGAGGCGCTGCAGCGCGTGTACGGCGACATGTAGGGCGAACTGCTAAGCCAGTGGGAATGCCAGATGTTCATTGATCCCTGGTCTGGGTACCCAAGGAACAGAATGTTCGCTGGTTTTACGCCAAGATACTCCAGAACACGTGTGGATTCGCGCTGCCGCAAGTCCGCAAATTTAATAAAATCGGCAGGGCTAACGTTAACTCGATGGGTCATGCACTCTACTGCAGTGCGAAACGCATCACCATTGGTGAGGAAAACCACTTCCACTTGGCCGCCGTCGTGCAGTGTTTGCTGCATGAGACCGCCGCAGCCCAGGGTTTCATCATCACAGTGAGGCGCAATGACCATAAGGCGTTCACCGCGAAATGGAGCGGGCTCAACTGGCAGGCGCAACGCAGCGAAATCTGCGTTCGCTTTTCGTTCACGAAGCACAAAAGCAATGCTGGCGCCAGCCTCATAGATTCCAGGAAGCGCGCAGACAAGTAGAACAGCTCTGATTATAGATCGTACACGGGAGGTGATGGGCATCGCTAACGGATATCTCCAGCCTCAGGGGAAGCGGCACCAGTGCCAGAAGAAACGGAGTGAGAGGGATTCGAACCCTCGAATGGCTTGTGGCCATTACACGATTTCCAGTCGTGCTCCTTCGACCAACTCGGACATCACTCCAGATACGGCCCTCAATTTTAGCACGGGCAGGGCCGTGTGTCAAGGGCAGCCATAGCTCACACCACCTTTACAGGTGATATTGCACACCTAGAGAACCAGCCGACCGGGCCTTTTACGCTTCACAATGCCAAATATGGAATGATTTACGGAATGGATGTACTTGTAAGTACGTTAATTTACGCCAGAATATTTCTACTCACCCGGTGCCCGCTGAAACATGTTTTCCCCCATTACTACCGACTGTACACTCTCATATTCGGTACACAACTCGAGTGCTTCACCTCGCAACTGTTTCCTAAATATGTGCATACGTTGACTCGTAGTGCGGAGGGCAAACCACAAGCCGAATGCAGTATACCAGGCTGCATGAAGTATAAAGTGCACCGTGGGATTTACAGACGGAATACACCTGGAAAGAACAGTAGAAAACAGTAAAACAAGTACGGCCAGATTTAACCTCATGCAGCAGGTGTGAAACGCATCAGTATAGCGTTCAAATTCGTTTTCCGTAGCTATAGCTTGCCTGTTGCCAGACTGCCGGAGATATCGCAGTACCTTATCGGCTGAAAAACCCATCTGTATGTCGGTTTCTCTCTGTTGGTGCCAATATTCACCCCATATCAGCAAGAACGGCAAAAATGCCACTAATATCAGTCCTAAACCATAGTGGACTTTGGAATTATGATTTATGGGAAGGAGAGGCGTAGTGGCAAGTGCCAGAGTGAACATGACGCCCAAGGAATACCCCACTGCGAGCAGACGTCGCTGACGCTTTTGCGATGGAAGTTCCTCCAGGTTTTGTACCGGACCTTGCCCCATGTACTTTGGTTCCTGCTTGGTCTGCTTGAATTTAGCTGTTGTCACACTCTCAATTGCAAGCTGATATACCGCTGCTCAGCCGAATTATGGCTACAAACCAGTTATTTTCGTAAATGAACGATCATTTAGATCCTCTTCTCGTACGTGATAATACGAGTGCCGCTCACGCCAGCAGCTTCGATCGCGTAAAATCCTACGGGATAATAAAACGACTAGTTTGCAGACAAATAATAAGAATTGCTGTTAGTACCTCGATTGGTACGCCAAAAGAATAGCATATTTCAAGTGGTGGTGAGCAGTCCGTATGCTTTTAAAGGGAGTTACCATGATTACTGGAAGAAGAAGTTTGATGTCCGCAGGACTTGCCATTGCAGCAGTCCTAGTGTCGCTACCGTCAGCCTTTGCAGCAGTTACTTCACGCGGCACAGCAGCCGTATGGCCGGTGGTATTCAGCAATCGAAGCGGCACAATTACCGCCAGAGCAACGGCTGTGCGGGCAGTACGAGAAGCGCTTCAGAAGGGTGGCTTCACACTCATCGCTCAAACCGTGGCCTCTGGCAGCTGGAAACACCTGAATTTGCGCGAACCTACAACAGATCGTGCCTCGGCACTGGCCGACATCGAGAAGTTTGGGCGTGCAATCCATGCCAGGTATATCGTTCAGCCAATGTTCCGGTTCCACACAAGGTCTATATGGGTGGATGTTGGGCCGCGAACCATTTCAACCGCTTATGTCACTGTCCGCATTACGGATATCGCTACGGGTAAGGTAGTCTACCAGAAGGTAAACGTGGAGGGGCGTAGCGACGCTAAGACCAGTATCCTTAAGTATGCAGGCGCAGTCCTGATTACGCCCCTGGTTACGGTAGTAAGCGGTGGACCCAAAACCCCAGAGGAACAGCGCGCCGTGCAGGTTGCGGTGGCCTATGCCATGCATGATTGGGTTGCGCAGCACAAATAGGTGTGCGCAACGCTCGTAGTTTGCTCTGGTAGGTACTGCCGGTTATGGGGTTCGCGATGGTTCCCTAACCGGTAGGTCCCGTAAGCATTTCAGTTGCCATCAGGTCACTTTACGCCCTCGCTCAACACGATGAAATGCCCCCCAGCACAAGCCTAATTAAACAGGCTCCTATCACCAGGAAGTTCTACCACCTGCACCATTCTATTCATGCAGCCGTATGTGTCATCACTTAGAAGCTGCCTCTTGACTATGCGACCATGCTGGTAGTAGTTACGATAGGTGCGAACCCTGCAGCCTACGGCACCAGGGTTTCGCACGTAGGCGTGAATGCCTACGCCTCGTGTACCGTTTATCACCCTGGTGGTGCGTAGGGGCCGCGTAATGCTGAGAAACGAGCTCACAACGGCTACCCGAAAGGGTGGCTTTCGTGGGCCGTCGAACGATGCAACAAGCCGGTTGTCATGTACGCCGCACTCTAGTGTGACAGCATAAGGGTACGGGTTTCTAAACTGCAGATCTATATTGTATTGCGCAACAGCCGCATCTCGGCCGGGAGGAGCATATCCCGGTGCGTAGTCGTGATGATGACGCTGCACAATAGTCATTCCTGCAAGTAGCGCAGCGTTGTAAATAGTGGTAGAGGTTTGGCACACGCCTCCACCGGGTGCCTTAACCAGTTCACCGTCGTAACTTACCGGTGCCGGCACATAGCCTCGGTCTACGGACCATGATCCCACTCTGCGGTTGAAGGAAAATACGCCGCCGGGCGGTATAACAGTGTTGTTTACGGCATTTGCCGCAAGGCGTGCGTTACTACGTTGAGCGGGAGTGCGCAGAGCAACGTTGGTGGCATAGGAAGCTATAAGCTCCCGCGTTGCAGAAGGCCCCACACCCACCTTCATCACAAACGCGCCCGCGCCAACCACCAGGAGTGTAGCCGCTACCCCTTGAAGCCCTCGTGAAATATTCATGGCCGTACTACCACCTGCTGGATCTGTGTGGAAGCCTGCTCCTGAGGTGCGTACATCGCCTGTACCAGTGCTGGCAGCGCGTTAAAGTGCCCAGCGGTCTGAGCGTGTAGAGTGTAGTCAATAACAGACGTTCCCGCCGGTACGCCACGGGCGAAGAACGCTACCCGGTCATCGCGCACGTCAACGCCGCTGTACCAGTAGTTCCAGTCATCGGTAACATCAGCGTCTCCACGCACATCTGGCTCCAGGCCCGCCGGGAACGGATCCTCAATGAGTACATAGCTCATCTCCTTGGGTGCTTTCACAACCAGG
>JAJZFK010000111.1 GCA_021805405.1 bacterium | reverse complement strand
ATCAAACAGGCTTTTTGGGTAGGCATACAATTACCTAGGGGAAAGTGGGGGGCACTGAGTTCGAGCAGGTGCTAATTTGCGCAACAACAGGTATACCGCCAGGCGAAGGTGCCAGCTATATTGCCTCGGTACCAACGATCATATCCATAACGCGGCGAAACGGGGCAGCGCGCAACTACTACCCGATGTAGCAGGACTTTGATTTACGAAACTCGAATACAGAGTTTAAGATACGGGATGATGGAGGCTTCATGAACAACTCACTATCCGGGTTGCCGTCACTTGCAGGTGAATATGCGCTTGGCGGCGATCTGGTTGACCAGTACCAGACCAAAGGGCATATTCGGCTGAACGGATTGTGCAGCACCGAGGAGGTTGCAGCGTTCAGAGATGTTATATACCGTGCTGAAACACGCCTTAACAGGGAGCGGCGACCACTGGAGGAGCGCGATACCTACGGCAAGGCGTTCTTGCAGACAATGAATTTGTGGACAGCAGACGAGGACGTTAAGGCCTTTGTATTCGCCAGGCGCTTTGCCCAGGTTGCTTCGAAACTCATGGGAGTTTCGGGCGTCCGTTTATATCATGATCAGTCACTTAACAAAGAGGCAGGCGGTGGTCACACACCTTGGCATCAGGATTATTACTACTGGCCTCTAGATACAGCGCACACCATCACCATGTGGATGCCATTGGTAGACATTACACCTGAGATGGGGACACTTACATTCGCGTCCGCATCTCATAAGGAAGGGTATCTAGGGCCGCTAGAAATTAGCGATCAATCTGAAGCGGTGTTCGATTCCATGGTTGCAGAGCGTGGGTTTACGCTAGACCACACCGGTGCCATGAGAGCGGGAGATGCTACTTTTCACTCGGGTACAACGCTTCATTGTGCTCCTGGTAACCGGGGGACCTACAATCGGGAGGTGATGACAATCATCTACTTTGCCGACGGAACCATGGTTATGGATCCTGATAATCCCAACCGCGAGTCGGACTTAGGCAATTGGCTTCCAGGTTTAAAGCCCGGTATGCCCGCTGCGAGTATACTTAATCCACTGCTATACCCCTGACGATTAGCATGTAATCACTATTGGCGACCGCGGAGTTGCGGATTAGCGTCATGACAATCTGACCTGCGTGCCCATCGCCTGTTATCACGGCTAGCGGTGGGTAGCAGCCGCGCCATAACGTGCAGCGATACCGGCACTCATCAGGTGCGCTGCAATAGAATTCCAAACCGCACTTGCAAGGAGATTACCTCGTTGATTCTGAATTCAGCCCGCCGCATTCTTCTTCCATCACTCGGGTTTGCGTTGTACGCAATGCTCGCAGGACGGCCTGCAGCTGCACAGTTTCAACGTGCAGGTGGAAACCCGTTTGCCGCACCAGCGGCCACCACGCAATATGCCAGGGTGCCGGTTTATCACGTGAAGCACCTGGAAGTTCACCTCATTATGCACACGGCACGAAAGGCGTTTGACGCAGTTGCGGTGAACACACTAACTCCGCTTAAAAGCCCACTCGCCAGTGTGGTACTGGACGCCGGCAAAGACCTTGTAATTCATTCCTGCACTATTGATGGCAAAAGCGCACAGTACAAGCACGACGGGGATAAGCTAACTGTCTTCGTCGATGGCCTCCTGCAACCAGGTACCTTTTACGCGGTACAGGTTACGTACTCTCTTCCCGGGCCGGACCAGGGTGGCGGAGCGAACGGCGTAGGCGGGTTTACCTGGTTGGGGCCAGGTACGTCTACTCCTGCGAGCCCGCCTACTTTCTACACACAGGGCGAGACCCGCACAAACCGCGACTGGGTTCCATGTTACGACTATCCAAACGATAAATGCGCAAGTGAGACAGTCACCACGGTGCCGGCCACGTGGACCGTTATTGGTAATGGCACCGAGGGCGCCGTGCAGTTTAATAAGGCTAAGAATACTCGCACGTATACATGGACGATGACACAGCCTCATTCAACCTATCTGCTTTCACTGGTGGGCGGGCAGATGGATGTAAAGTATTCGCACTGGGGCAATGTCCCGCTCATCTACGCGGTGCCTGCTGGCCTAGGGTATAAAATCGATGCTTCATTTGGCAATACCCCAGATATGCTTTCGTTCTACTCTAACCTGCTCCACTTCAAATATCCGTGGCCAAAATATGCCCAGGACGAGTGCTACAGCTTTCCAGGCGGTATGGAAAATGTGAGCGCTACCACGCTTGGCCCCGCACAGAACATGGCGGACAGCCGAAGTGGGCACTACCCGCTAGCCGATCTCATTTCGCACGAGCTTGCACACCAGTGGTTTGGCGACCTGGTTACGTGCGGCGACTGGGGAGACATATGGCTGAATGAGGGTTTCGCAAACTTTTTTGAAGCCTTTTATATGCGACACCTTGAGGGCCAGGATAAGTGGCAGGAAGAGAAACAGCATTACTTGGATGGTTACCTGAACGAGAGCCATCGATATGAACGGCCCATCGTCACCAACTTCTATGAAAATCCCGACGTCCTGTTCGACTCTACTACATACGATAAGGGAGCATTAGTACTGGTAATGCTGCTGCACAGGCTTGGTCCAAAAATGTTCTTCAAGTGTCTGCACCAATACCTCGTTGAACATGAATACGGCAATGCCGTGACTGCAGACCTTGCCCACGCGTTTACAGAGGTTACCGGCAAGGATATGTCGCCATTTTTTGACCAGTGGGTGATGAAGCCCGGGCACCCCGTACTGGATATGACATGGAGCTACGTACCAGAAAGTAAATCTGTCACCGTCGTTATAAAGCAGGAGCAGAGCACCGCAAACGGCACTCCTATCTATCATACGCCCGTAACACTGGGATTTCTGGATCCATCGGGTTCAGGCTTTACCCTACGCCGTACCGATGTTGAGATAGACGCCACAGCCAACACCTTCACGCTTCCCGCATCTGTAAAACCCTCTGCAGTACTCCTAGACCCGGATCATTGGCTCATCAAGGATGAACCTCACCTGCATTGGACCACGGATGAGTTACCAGTCATTCTTAAGAATGCTCCCGATTGGGTGGACAGGCTAGCCGCTGCTCAGAAAATTGCTGCGCTGCACGACGGCCTTAACCAGGATACTGCCCCTTATTTTGTGGCGCAGTTATCGCACGAAAATGCCTTTCAGGTTAGCACATACATGATTGATCAGCTAGGCAAAGTAAGCGGCCTCAAGCTGACGGGTCTTCTTGAAACAGAAATGCGAACAGGAAGTGATCAAACTCGCGCCGCCGCAATGCATGCGCTTTCAAAATCTGTAGTGGATGCCGATACACTCGCTTACATAGGTGGTTTGGCTGCTAGTAATACCGCCTCCTATACGCTCACTTCTGCGGCGATAGTAGCGTACGGACGCCTTGCGGGACCTGCCAGTCTACAAGTGCTGTCCGGTCAGTTCAACCACAAACCCGCCGCAGTGCCACTACAATTTGCCGTGATGGATGCGCTCTCGGGCAAACACATCGCGGGCAGTACTGCGCTATTAATCACGATTGCAACCAGTGACTCCTTTCGATACCTGCGTTTCCGGGCACTTCGGGCCCTCGTTAACGCGCCTGCAAAGAGTGCACCGGTACACGCATGTTTGGTCTCGCTACTAAAGGATACAGATACCGGGGTTGTTAGGAGCGCAATTAGGACGCTGGTCGATAGGCATGACCTTCTAGCGGTACCGCAATTGCAGGACCTCGAAGCACACGCAAACGACCAAGGTATCAAACAGGCTGCGTCCGATGCTGTCAGCAATCTGGAATCCAAATAGCACAAATGACAGAGAGATACCGTTACACCCGCTGGCTATCGGTATCTCTGTCCTTTCCAGGCATGACGTTGAACAGATCCTTGCCATCGGCTAGGCTTACCTGTCGCAGAGCTTCGTGAACGGGTTCTTCCACGGGAGACGTGCGTCCAAATCGATCGGTTCGGTTGTTCCATCCGTGGTTGGCGTGGCTAAGTGCCGCGTTTACGGGTATGGCAGGAACCAGACGCCGTACTGCGCCTGGCGACATGGCGAGTAGGGGTGCAATCGTACGACCGGCAATGCTGCGCCATTGGTAAAACTCGTTATAACACTTGCGGTGTACGTCTTCAAGTTGCAACATGGTTAGCCTGGCATGCCTCATGACACAGTGCTCCGCATCATAGTGTTCCCAGTTCCAATCGAGTATGTCGTTATTCTTAACGGCCTCCAGAAAGTTGTGCGCGCCCGGCATTGGGGTGTTTATCGAAAACTGTGCATATTCCAGCTGAGCTTTGTCAATTGCAAAATCCAGGACGCGCTTGTAGTAAGTTTCATCCTCTTTAGGGCCCACGCCTAATACAAACGCTCCTAGTACGGCAATACCGTTGACGTGGCATTTTCGTATGAGGGCTAGCGTTTCATCAACATTACGGGATTTTAGCAAGCCTGTTCCTTCAGATTCCACCGTTTCGATACCAAAGAAAAGGCCTCTGCAACCACTTTCGGCGAATATCTCAATAAGGTCCGTCCTCTTCGCGCTGGGTTGTACCGCGTGGTCCCTATCCAACCGCTCCTGCGCCTCTATGAGGGTTCTCACCGTGATTTCTGTCACCCATGTGTGGCGCTGGCGCTTGAATATTCGGCACACCTCTAGTACGTGCTGAATGTGAGCTGGTTGAACTCCTTGCAAAAAGTTGTCATCAATTACAGCTACCGGCGACCTCAAGATGCCGCTAAAACGGGGCATTGCTGCAATTTCCTGCTCCAGTACGTCATAGCATACCGAGCGCATTCGCGCACCAAAGACCTCTGTTACGCTGCAGAACGAGCAGTGAAACGGGCAGCCGGCGGAACTTTGTGTGACGTTGGGGAGGATGTATTTGCTGCGATCCAGCCAACTCCAGTCTGCAGCCGGCCTGCTAATCTGGTTGAGTGGCACGTCCAGCCGCAACACCTTCTTGTAGCTCGCATCCCGCTGTACCAAGTCACAATACGCGTGCTGTAGCAGGTCGGTTGGGCACTCGCCGCGAACCACGAGGTTTACGTGTTTCAGCGCCTCCAGCGGAAGACTGGTTGCATGAACGCCGCCCATGAGGGTTAAAATTGGCCGACCATTGTTACTTTTAAGCCCAGTGGCTTCATCGGCGATCTGGTAGGCTCGTAATGCACCTGTAGTGAGGGAACTGAAAGCGAGGAAATCTGGACGATCTCGTGTTACATCATAGGTGCCGGCCGCAAGTTCGTCGTGAACCTTCACGACCACATTGCATCCGGCCAGTTTGCGAGGAGTCTGTGCAGACAGTTGCGCGAGACCCAGTGATGCGATGGGCGAGCGCATTCCGCCCTGTCCACGACGTCGATCTGGCAATACATAAGTAATTTTAAATTCCGTTTCACCCGTCATTGTTGATAATGCTCCTGGAATGGCACACCTTAGTAATTCACTTGGAACGCAACAATCTAAGCGGTTAATGAAGATTTAAATAGCCATCTAAATTTGGAACCACCTTGGCCTCTTCGCCATTCATATAATACTGGTACCCTAATTTAACCCTGTTTGACTGCTGAAACTTGTTAAATTGCCCATTTATTGCATGTTTATTTTATGCGCGATGCCTTCATGCAGATGTCGCTACTGTGAATTACCCGGCTTGCAATCCATTGCGGTGCCTGGCGATTACGGTTGCTGTTCGTGGCACTGCGCGGAAATAGTTCTTGTCGGTTAATATCGAGGGCGATGGTCGTGTAATGGCGCGCAGTCATGCATGAATGCTCCTCAGCTTGGTGGCGTATCGCTCTTCCAACGCGCGGCTACAATGTCGTGCCAGTTTATGGTGTGTGGTCATCTATAACTGTTTTACTCGTAGGTATCTGCCACTGCACCGCAGTGTTGGCGTACCACCTGCAAAATGGTGGAGTTCACGGGTGAAAGCGTGGGTATAATTGCCGGTATGTGTAACCAACACTATCGTTAAGGAGTATTGACCAGAGTCACGCCTATGAAACCCGCTAATGTCACCGCGTTATTGGCCATTACCATCATTCTGTCAGTTGCGAAATCAAGTTCCGCCAGCCAACTACAACAATCTGGCGTAGTGCCCCCTGTCGCTGCCAACACAGCCAGGCCCACGGCAGAGGGGTTGCAGGCGTATGCCAATAGCGATCGCTCAATATCCTGCTACTGGCTCCCGGCGCAGGGGGCTACTGGGTACACCATTGTGCGGGACGGTAAGGCGGTAGCATCGCTTCCCGCTACCGCGAGAAGCTACGTAGACGCAGGATTAACGCCCTCCACAAACTACTGGTACCGAGTTCGGTCAGATTTCTCAGGCGGCCAAACGACTATGTCTCACCAATACCTTGAGCAGACACAGTCTCCGTTTCCCTCTACGTGGACCCGGCGCGAGCGGACATTCGATGTCGTGGTCCTTCAAGCATCTAGCAGTGGTGTAGCGGCTGCCATAGAAGCGGCAAAACGGGGGATGCGGGTCGCCCTGGTAGAGCCCACTAACCTCGTGGGTGGCATGCCAACTAACGGCCTAAGCGTAACAGATTTGCGAAAGCCTTACCACCTTGCCGGCATGATGCTGGATTTTATTCATAACGTAAAGGTGATCTATAAGCGAATGGGCGTGAAGGCGGATGGAATTACGTACTCACCCCGCGTGGCTCTGCTGGCTATGAGAAAGCTGCTTTATCGCACTCCTGGTATTACGCTCTTTCGATACGCGGGGCTGGCACGTGTCTTTACAGCCGATAACGCGGACGGCACACACGCGGTAAAGGCAATCCGCATAGTTCGCCTGCAGCCCGATGGAACACCCACGGGAACAGAGGCAAATATCTACGGGAAAGTATTCATTGACTCGTCGGACTGCGGTGATCTAGCCACAGCAGCTGGTGCCCCATTTAGGCTGGGACGAGAAGCACGGTCGAAACACGAGCCGCATGCAGGGGTTATCTACTACGATAGGCAGAACTTTTCCCTTCTTCCTGGCAGCACGGGTAGAGCAGACAAGCGCGTTATGTCATACGCATATCTTTTAGTGGTGAAGGACTACGGCCCGGGTACGGATCACACCATCTCCATGCCACCCGGTTACAGCGTGAGCGAGTTTAGTCATTCGCCAGGCTGGAAGGATAGCTGGGCATACACGTCCGGGCGATTGCCGAATAATCAGTACGAGCTAAACCAGCATCCCGAGGGGAATGATCTGCAGGAGATTAACTACCGTTATCCGGTCGATGGCTGGAAGGCGCGTGCACGCATAGAAAAGCAGTATCGTACCCACGTTCTGCAGTACCTGTACTATATTCAGACAGTTCAGGGTATGAAAGAATTGGGTATGCCAGATGATGACTTCGCACAAACCGGCGGCATACCACCGCTTCTTTACGTTCGCGAGGGACGTAGAATATTGGGCCAGCAAGTACCGGAGGAGTGGGATATAACCAACGCCAGAAAAGTCGTTCGCCCGAACGCAATTGGGATTGGCGACTATCCTATGGACTCCCATGCTACAGAGCCCAAGCGCAATTGGAGCCGACCGGATTTTGGCGAGGGCGAATACTGGCTCTACAAGATTACACCATGGCACCAGCTTCCGGTAGGAATACTTGTACCTCGCACCCTTAGTAATGTATGGGTGACAACCGCTGTATCCGCAACGCACGTGGCGTTTGGTACCTACCGACTTGAAACCGTGCGTATGGAGTTTGGGCAGGCGGCTGGTGTTGGCGCAGCACTTATGGTGAAGTACGGAATGACTGCGCCACAGGTGCCTTATCGGCAATTGCAGGACGCTCTTCTTCCATCCTTCATAAATCCGTATGGCGATGCCCACGCCATGTTAGCCTTCTGGCACGACATTAAGCCGGGGAGCAGATTTTACAATGCCATTCAGTTTATGGGCTGTCGCGGGTTTTCTATTGGGCAACCATACTTTCATCCAGATGCCCCTACCACGCGTGGTGAAATGGTACAGTGGTTGACGCTGCTTGCCGCTCGAACGCAGCCTGCTAATCATAACTCCTACTTTGGTCGACCGGCGAATGCGGCGGTGTTACTGCGCTTAAGCAGGCTCGACAACCTCTCTGCTCTTGCGACAAGAGCGCAAATTGCCTATTGGCTCACCGCACTTCTTGGGTGGCATCCTGAGTCGCCAGCGAACCGCTATAACGACCTCGCCACGACCCAGCAGCAATACGATGCACGTGCGCTTGCTGCACACTCCATCGATTCTGTACTGTGGGATGGATGGCGCGCGATTGCACCAGCCGGAGGATTGCTGTTTCATCCCGATGACCCGTTAACCCACGCGGAGATGATGGAGACCCTCTATTTGGCGCAAATAGGGATGGGACCCGCCTTTGGTGATGACCCGGTGGATGTAGAGACTGTTGCCCAACAGTGCAACTAGTGCAAGTGGCGGAATGTGCTGTGCTTTGAGGTTTCGCTGACTTAGCGGCGATGCGCTCTGGCCTGGGAGCGGTGGCGTCTCGCCCCCGATGCTCTTCACCAGCTTTGCGATGGCGCTTACGGCGAAGAGACTCCTCCCCGGCCCTATGGGCCTCTGGTTTGTTGGCACTGCTTATGGTGAAGAGACTCCTCCCCGGCCCTGCGGGCCACCCCTCCTCCGGGCACTCGCTACGCTCATTGAAGGAGGGAGTGCAGATGACGATCGCGCTTAGCGGTTTCGCTGACTTTGCGGCGGTGCGCTCTGCCCTGGGAGCGGGGGCGTCTCGCCCCCGATGCTCTTCACCAGCTTTGCGGTGGCGCTCACGGTGAAGAGACTCCTCCCCGGCCCTGCGGGCCACCCCTCCTCCGGGCACTCGCTACGCTCGTTGAAGGAGGG
>JAJZFK010000382.1 GCA_021805405.1 bacterium | reverse complement strand
AGATTGTATGGTTCGCGATATAATGAATGAGGAACAGCGGCGGTGCGTAATCGATGTTTGTTGTATTTTACCAAGCTGTTCTAACTTTACAGGAGGCGACCAGGATGAAGAGCATTTTCGCTACGGAATTCGTCGGCATGTTCATTTCTCGCGAACCATACAATCTGTTTGGCAGCACAGGATCTGGCAGTTTTGCTAAGAACAGTGCTTGCGCCGGTCGCTACTGCACCGCTTATTAAAATGAAACGGCAGTCTTACTAGCCGTCCACAATAAGTTAGGCTTACAGTGCAATCTGTGAATGTTTTTACGCTCATGAGAGCGTGAGTTACATCACTCACCTCCGGCGCTCAGATTATTTATTTAAATCTGTTTGCTTGTCTGGGTTAACCCGGAGGACCATCATTGAGTTACGACGTTAAAATAGATGCATTATGTGTGGATGACTCCCAAAACGAACTTCTCGGTTCGATTAAGGAGCGAGTAGAACGAATGGCTGTATATTTCGGTCGTACGTGTAGCGTTGACAGCGATGACCTTGCTCAGGATGCCTGGGTGGCAGTATTGGAGATGCTTCCTCGCCTGGATGGTAGTATTGGCGCTGCAGACCAGCACCTTATTAAACGTGCCAGGTGGCGAATGCTCGACACAATTAGGAGCCACAGCCGCAGGAGACATCTGTGCTATGACGATCTTGAAATGGCGGTAGCCGCACCGGATATGGCTGGTAATATTGACGTAGCCAGGCTAATTGAGACGCTTCCTGTGATGCAGCAGCGCATTTTGCGCGCACTGATGGAAGGTTACACTTGGCGCGAGGTGGGTAAACTTGTCGGTTGCTCATCGGCTAACGTTGCTTACCACGTACGCAAAATTCGGGATGTCTACAATACTCTCTTCACAGAGTAGTATTATGGAATGTTGCACCGCTTTGGTCCCGCTGTCAATGGTTCGCGGGACCAAAGAATTATGCCGCTTCCACCAACTGTATTTCGGAGGCGTGACCGATTCCTCCCTTACCCCGCGATACTGCCAACTTAAGCGCTTTCTCTGCACATTCTAATACATCTAGAGGTGTAAGCGACTCGGGGTTGAGCGTTTCAATCCCTATGTGCACACTTATCGCAGCGGGCTGCCAGTTGAAACTATCTATCTCTCTCTGTAGGCGCTCGGCAAAGCATACCGATCCCGCCGCATCCGTATGTGGCAGGAGCATTACAAACTCCTCGCCGTCGTAGCGCGCAACTGTGTCATAGGGCCGAACTGTTTTACTGATTAAGTGCGCAAGAGTCCGCAGTATACGGTCACCCTCGTCTGTTCCGAACCGGCGGTTAAAGTCCATGAATCGCTCGATGTCTACCATTACTATAGAGGAGATAACCCTGTGCCGTCGATAGTACGCAATTGCCTGATCAATTTGCTCAATTACAAAGGTACGATTTTTGACATCGGTGAGTGGGTCCTGCGTTACTAGTTCGGCTAGTCGAATATTGGCAGATGCAAGCTGTTGACGCTGTTGCTCCAGCACAACGTTCAGCGAGCGCGCCTGTGCCAGTTGCGATTCCACTTGCCGTTCTAGTTCCTTTCGCCGGGTTATATCCACCCACGCGTACAACACGCCCACAATACTGTTACCGCTTCCCCGTATTGGGAAGCAGTTTCCTATAACAGTAACCGCCCTGCCATGTTTGTGCTTAACCTGCAGTTCAAGTTCCATAAGGGCCTCGCCATCGCTAACACGCCTAAGCTGAGCGTGGGTGTCAGTTTCATAATGGGTTACGGCTTCCTGGTCTGGCACGGTGAGCAATTTCCATATCTGTCGCGTTAGTGCCTCGTGTGCAGCAAATCCAAAGAGACCTACGGCGGCCCTGTTCCACGCAAGGATGCATCCGGTGGGGTCACAGGAGTAGCACGCTACCGGAAGGTTCTCAAATAGCGTGTCAAACCGGCGATTGGCGGCTTCCAGGTAGAGCAGGGTATTCTCGGAGAGGCTTTTTTGGTGCCTCAACTCCTCCCGAAGCGTAGTTACATCCCTTTTAGAATTATCACGTGCTTCTAGCAGAGCCAGTCTCTCCTGGGCCGCGAATAAAACGATACTGAACGTGCCCTCGTGAGAGATGTCTTTTACGTGAAGGTCGGTATCAACTACTTCGTTACCACAACCAAACGAAACGACACAGCTATATTGCTGAACGCTCCTGCGGCGAAATAACGCAACCGCGTCAATTGCCCCTTCGGTGGTTGCGTTCACCATCAGAATATCTACAGGATGAGTTTGGATGTATGCATCCAGCTCACGCTGGTCGCTTATCGAAATTGCTTTACACCCATGTGCCTGTGCAAGTGCCATCAATGTATCGGTGCCAGACTCTGCCGCGGTGAATATTAGAACTCTGGCCGAGTTGTTTACAATATGCAATTTGTCTGTTGGCGCAGGACACATTGTCTTTCCGACTCCCTACTGCACAAGGTTGTAAATAACCTTATAAAGGATTGGTGCGTTAGTATCGGCTAAATCTGGTACAAAATACATATTGGAGATCAAAATGAACAAAAATACAGTTAAGGTATATGAGTCTGCTAAAGCCCTTGCACAGGCTGCCGCAGTGGCAGTTATCGACGCCGCCGAGCAAGCAATTGCCCATCGAGGTAAATTTACCATTGCGCTCTCGGGCGGCAGCACACCACCTCTTATGTACAAGCAACTGGTTAACATGCAATCTGATTGGAGTAAGTGGGTCGTGTTTGTATCGGATGAACGGTGGGTGCCTGAGGATGACGCAATATCCAATCTTGGCGTGGCGATGAGGGAGCTTCTGGGAAGAGTGGCCATTCCAAGCGGGAACATCATGCATCCATATTCGCATGATTTAGATGCCGTAAACGGTGCCGAACGCTATGAAATGCTACTAAGACAGCATGCGTCGGATGCTGCGAGCCCTAGCGGCATCCGATTGGATCTCGTTTTGTTAGGGGTAGGGGATGACGGACATACTGCTTCGTTATTTCCTGGCAAGCCAGCAATAGAGGAGCAGATTAGATTGGTTACTGCTTCCCCTCATGGGGTTTTGCCACCTCCCGTTGAACGAATTACATTTACGTTTCCTGCAATAAATTCAGCGCGTCAATGTTTCATTCTTGCAGTGGGCGATAAGAAAAGCGACGTCGTCGCCTGGTCACTAAAGAACACTCTCACTGATCATACCTACCCTGTTCAGCGGGTAAGGTTAACTAATGGCGAACTAACCTGGATGCTGGATAAGGATGCGGCGAGCAAACTGTAGCTTTTGTGCAACAATTCGCTCGCCGCAATGGGTCAGTTTAAACAGCGCCGATCATCAATCCTGAACAGGATCATCATTTGCCACAACGTACGTATCCACCAACGCTTTCAGGATAGATTTGAAACCGAAGCCGGCACGCAGTGCGATGAAATCACCTCCCTTTTCCTGCATCCACTTCTTGCCGTTCTCGCTCACATCGTGACTGATGAATTTAATTACAACCAGGAAGATATCGGACTTTTTGATGTTTGACTGGATCTTTCGTGAGGTGTTGAGTTGTTCGCCGTACAGCCATGAGACGTCGCTAAATGGAAGGTTCGACTTCAGCGTAGCGACGATGGTATCCTGTGGGCGTCCGCCACCGGCGATTGTAAGCACTTTGCCTGCCACCTTGGGTTTCAAGCTAGCGATCCAGTCTCTCAACTGAGTGTCGGTTGCTTCAATGTCCTCTTCTCTGTCTAGCCTGTCTGCTTCCTCGTCACGCTTCGCCTTGTTAAGATGCTCCACAGCATATTTCATGTGGTTCTTAAAGCGCGCAGTACCGCGAAGCAGGCGATCGGCACTTGGACCGATGAGAGAGGTAACATCCTTGCATGACGCCGGAATTCCTGCTTTGGTGCAAATGTCTAGCGCACCATGTAGAGCTGCCTTGTCCTCCTCAAATCGAGAGGTATCTGTTCCAAAATCCGCACGCCCTTCCACCAGGCTCTTAAGTTGACTCATTGCCTGGTCTCGCATCGCATTCTTCTGCTCTTGGGCTAGTAAGTCATCTCGTCGCCGTTGTGCCTGCTGCCACTCGGATTGAAGCTTACCTGCAATACACGAGAGATCATGGTAGGCTAATGTTGGCGAGAGTCCCAGTATGAACTCCGCATTCGGCCGTGCCTTTATTGCGTGAAACAGGCTCTGCTGGTTTTCGTCGCGGTATCCTGCCTGTTCAGCTAGGACGTATAGCATCTGCTGCCGTGCAGCGATAGTGTTGATTAGCTCTGTAGGGTAACAGTCTGCTTCATGGCACCAATTCATTGCGTCCTGTGCCTCTGCTGTAAGGCTGTACACTTTTGCAAGGTGGTTCCAGAAGTCTGCTAGTGACTCATCGTCTTCTAGCTGATCTGGTTCAATGCGATGGCGAATTAAACAATCAGATGTACCATTCATGCAGCACAGTGCTATGTCGCTGAGAATTCGCACTATAACCTTCACGCCTTCGGGTACGGGCTGATAAACCGCATTTTCTTCCTGAATCGCACGTGCGCGGCACACCAATGCGCGAATTCGAAACAGCGTGGCGGATGGAATACGGTGAACGGTTTCAATTCCGGCTGACAGCTGTTCCCAGTCGGTCTGTATAGAGGCTACAGTGGCTGCCAGAAGCCGTTCGTCCTCCCCATCAAGACTGGGTGGCGTTGGTGCCACTACCACATCGTAAACCACGGTTTCCGCCGTTGGCTCTTGAAGCAGGTCTGAATGAGTAAGCGCTACGTGACTAGGCTCACCTGTTTCATTTACCGATTGAAGAGTGAGCCCCGTGAACGCGGCACTGTTTGAGGCATCAACCGACTCTTCCTTCAATATGCGAGCAGGGCTTTCTTCATTAGTGGACCCTAAGGGAGCAGGTGCAGGGGTAGGTGAGGCTACAAACTCGTTAATAGGCTGCCCGACTACGTTTCGCTGAAGCTTTAGTAAACCCATTCTCAGTGTATGCGTTGCTGTTAGCAGTTCCAGAATTGCCATTACAGCAATATCATCACAAACGGAGCGTGCGGCCGTGTAGGCGGCATCTAGTCGGTCGATTTCAAGGTTGATTGTTGCAGTGCGGTTATGAAGAGCCTGCAACCCTTCTTGTCGTGATACAAGCGTGTCTAGCAGTTGATGAACGCGGTCACTGGTACTTACAATTTCGTCCCAATTCGAACGGGGTTCGCTTAGTCCGGACATCTCTAACCTCCATGAATTGAATAAGCGACAACTTTGTTGTGGCTCTAAATATACAATCCCGGCGGAATACAGATTTTCCGGTACTTCCTAATAATTTATCCGGAAAATCGCTCGTTCATAAAATTCGCAATCATTTGCCGTCCGTGCTCAGTGAGTGCAGACTCTGGGTGAAACTGAACACCTGCAACTGGATATTGGCAATGGCGCACGCCCATTATCTCGCCCGCTGCAGTCCATGCGGTAACTTTCAGCACGTCAGGGAGAGAATCCTTCTCAATAATCAGGGAGTGATAACGGGTGGCGCGGAGCGGGCTTTCGAGGCCCTCAAACACTCCGCAATGATCGTGAAAGATTTGGGAGGTTTTACCGTGCATAATTTCGCTGTGCCGCACAACGTTGGCTCCAAACGCTGCACCAATGGACTGATGCCCCAGACATACGCCTAATATCGGAATTGTGGGCGCAAATTCCTTGATTAGGGGAACACAAACTCCAGCCTCGGCAGGAGTGCATGGCCCAGGCGAGATCAAAATCCGGCGAGGAGCCAACTCCTTTATTCCTGCCAACGAGATTTTGTCGTTTCGATGAACGGCTATGGTGCTACCTATTTCGCCCAGGTATTGAACCAGGTTGTAAGTAAAACTATCGTAATTGTCTATAACAAGGACGTCGATCATACGTGGGGTTCCTCGGGTACATCGGTCTACACGAGCCTTCCAGACTCGAGTAACCTTTGCGCACATCATGTTGTATCTGTCGGCTTACGACTGAAATGCCAATAGATCATTAAGCACGCGAAGGAGACCGAAACTCAATAACGGAAAGGGAGAAAAGTGCTTGCTGGCAACAAGTGGAAACGCCGAACCCCGCGCAAGCAGCGTTCGGCGATTGATTTTACATGTAGCGGTTGCGAATTAAGAAGTCCCTAATTAGTGACCGTGGCCGTGAGCTGCGCCTTCGTCCTCATCCGGTTCTTCAACGGGCGTGAGCAGCATCCAGCCGCCTATTGGTGCAAGGGCAAGGCCCGTGCCAATGAGAACGTCCTGTAGGTAAGGGTGCAGCAGTATGAATGAAGGGTGGTAACTAACCAGCACCAGCGGACCACTGATAAGGATTGCAAGTACGCCAAGAACACGTATAGTCGTTTTGCTCATTAAAAACTCCGGCTACTTCAAGAGGAATTAGGTTACAATGACAGATAAAGTAATTATACCCGACTGGATGAATTCTATTTAGGGTAACTGCATCCCAATTCGTGAGGAAAAATGATGTATTCAGTCATTTTGAGAAATGGAACTGTGGTTGATGGCACGGGTAGCGCACCGCAGGTAGCAGATGTCTGCATGCTTGGTGATCGAATTGCTGCCATTGACAATGTGCCGCCCACGACGGCGACAGATTACGAGATCGACTGTACTGGACTCATTGTTACACCTGGCTTTATAGATATCCATACGCATGCGGACATAGCGCTGCTCCAACAGCCCGCGCACTTGCCTGCTGTAATGCAGGGCGTCACTACAGAGGTATTCAGCAACTGCGGACTGGGCTTCGCACCCGTTACCGGCGAAGGAATGGCGCTGCAACGGGCAAACCTGAGCGGGCTGTTTGGTAACTGCAGCAAGGTAGACTGGAGGTGGCGTAGTACTGGGGAGCTACTAGCAGGCTACGAAGCAGTCGGGATCGCCGTGAACATTGCTTATCTTGTTCCACATGGTGCACTGCGTGCCTCGTCTATGGGGTATGCGTTGCGCCCCGCCAGCACCGCTGAGCTGGCGCATATGGAAGCGCGGCTGGCTGAAGCAATGGCGGAAGGGGCATGGGGGATGTCGACCGGTCTATGGTATGCGCCCATGCGATCGGCAGACTTTACCGAAAACGTAGCGTTGGCGCGAACTGCTGGCTTTGTAGCAACGCATCAGCGCGATTACGGTGAACACCTGTTTGCGGCTACTCGCGAGAGTATCGACATTGCACGCGCTTCTGGCGTACCCATTCAGATTTCTCACCTGCAATTGAACGGGTCTACCAACTACGGCCGCGCGCATGAACTTTTAGAGGTATTAAACTCCGCACGCCACGCAGGCGCGGATGTCTCCTGCGATACATACCCGTATACGGCAGGTTCTACCTTACTACAATCGCTGCTAACTGACGGCAGTGCAGGCGAGACGCCGGATGAAATACTTGCCACTCTGGCGGATGATACCAAACGGGCGTCTATTGCGAAGACACTAGATGATGGGCGCGATTGGTCACGGTATGTGCTAGCAGGCGCTTCGAGTGATGAATTTGGCGCCTATGAGGGAATCGATTTTGCAACGGCTGCGACTCGTGCTGGCTGGTCGGTTGGCGAGTTTATATGTCGGGTGATTGCAGCGGAGCAGCTACGGGCGTGCTTCATTCACCATGCCGCCTATGAGCAGAATCTGGAAGTGGTGATGGCATGGCAGCACAACATGATTGGTAGCGATGGGCTACATCTGTCCGGTAAATGCCATCCTCGTCTGTACGGCACGTTTCCACGAGTGTTCAAACGCTACGTCTACGATAAGCCTGTCCTAAGGCTTGAGGATGCTGTGCACAAGATGACGGGGGCGCCAGCAAGCAGGTTGGGGCTACGGCAGCGGGGTATTTTGCGAGAGGGTTACTTTGCAGACGTGGTGGTGCTAAATCCGTCCAATATCAAAGATACAACTACATTCGATATACCTGGCTCATTTCCTGTAGGTATACCTCACGTGTGGTGCAATGGCATCGCAGTAAAGGCAAACGACCAGCCGACGAACAGGCAGGCTGGTCGAGTGCTAAGGCGCTAGGACTTGCCCGAATTACTGCGGTACCCGGCAACCATAGAACGGCGTAGTGGGGTGTGGTGGCAGCTCACCGGCACACACAGATTGAAGTGCCTGCCGAACCCACGCAGTAGGAAGACTGTGGCAGAAGCGGGCGGCGTTATACCCGCCTGTATACACTACCGAGCCACGGCGGTTCACAATCACCGCGCCCGGTGTTGCATACACTCCAAATTTGCGTGCGAGGTTTCCACCGTGATCCTCTACAACCGGCATAGCCGGCAGATGGCGCCGATAAAAGGCTTGAACGGCATCAGCGCCTTTTCCTTTTCGATATTCAGCGATCGTAATCCATCGTACTTTTTGTGGTGCAAACTCACCGACTAGCCCTCGCACTACCGGCTCATTATCCTGCGAGCAGATACAGTGCGGGTTCCAGAAGTTGATCACGGTGACCGCGCCCGGCACGGCAACAGAGACTGGTCCATCTGTGGATATCAGGGTTGCAACAGGAGGCGGCGATGCGAGCCCTGGGTGGGCTGCAATGGCACCTGCCTGCGGTGCAACAGGGCGCATGTAACTTACATCGTAGTGCCAAAATGCGCCTGCAACTACCATGCCCCATACGGTAATAGCTAGTACAAGTTTACCGTTTGAACTCATGCCGCTTTTGCCTCAACTACCTGTAGGTCAGTACGACGTTTACCATCGGCTGGTTTGTCGACAAGTTTGCCAGCGACTTGCGCAATACCTGGCTGTCTCAAGACCGCCCCGTTCCCCCGGCGCTACTGACCGCCGCTAAAGCAGGACATATAACCATTGACTTGCAGCAAGTACTGCTTTTCATCGCGCTTTGG
>JAJZFK010000037.1 GCA_021805405.1 bacterium | reverse complement strand
TCGGTTTTGACGATACCGAATCGGCCCCAATAATTTATCCAGGGTTAACTACAGTACGCTTGGACTGGGTAGGTTTGGGCCGTCTGGGAGCCGACCGCCTGTTTGATCGGCTTGCACACCCGCAAGAACCTGCGTTGCCATCGCTGCACCGGTACCCCGTTGAGCTTATTCTCCGCCAGTCTTGCGCGCCTTTACGATAGCCTTGGTCGGTTAACCGCTACCCGCGCCACTGAATTTAATGAGCTCCCGGCGTGGTTCCCAAATCTGCCAGCAACTGCTCCAATGCGATACTCGCGTGCCAGAAATCGGCGAGTTCCCTGTAGCGCACTAGCTCCGCGGCGCAGTCTATGCCAGAGCGTTTAACAGCACGAATAAGGATATTCCGAGGGGTATGCTCCGATTCAATAAACTCCAGCATCTGTACACGGTAGCCACACGCTGCTAACAGCCTGGCCCGTAGCGTATCGGTTACCAGTTCGGTCAACCTTTCCCGCATAATCCCATATTCCAGCATGGAGTCCAGCGGTGATGAACGAAGCTGCCGTCGTAACTCGTGCTGGCAGCATGGTGCAGCGAGAATCACCGTTGCGCCAACGGCAACTGCGCTGGCAAGGGCCTCGTCCGTAGCAGTGTCGCAGGCATGTAGTGATACCGCAAGGTGCACAGGGTGAGGAACATGCACAGCTGAGATTGGCCCACATATAAATTGCAACCCATCCATACCGAGCTTTGTTGCTGTTTCCTGCGACCAGCTGGTAACATCTTGGCGCCGGTCGATGCCCGTTGTAATCACGTTACGACCCAAAACCAAGGTGAGATAGTGATGAAGTGCAAACGTGAGGTATGACTTGCCACTGCCATAGTCGATCACGGAAATCGTACCCGTCTCTGGCAGTTCGCTGGCGACATCGGATGCCATCTCTAGAAAGCGGTTGATCTGCCGGAATTTCGCACGTCGCGAGGCAATCACCTGGCCAGATTCCGTCATTACGCCAAGTTGGTGGAGAAACGCACAAGGACGACCTTCTGGCAGTATATACTGCACCACACGGTCATGCGAGGGCTGCACTTCTGTTGCAAGAGCCTCGGCTACCAAGCGCTGTTTTATGCGGTAAGTGCCGCCGCTAGAGCTTGCGACGCTGTACAATGCTTCCTTTGAACTGAGCTGAGCCTGCCGAAATGTTGTATCCAGCAGGCCGGTCATCTCCGAGATCGCTTCCAGTGCAGAGAGGTTCTTATGCGTTACGCGAGATCGTTCATGATATGCGAACTGAAACATACGCTTACCGCGCACTACCATTGGTCGAACTTCCACCTGAGTCAGTGCAGTTTCGTGGTGTTTTACAACCTGATGAAGTTTGGCAGATAACAGCGATCCATCCTGAAAGCACGCGAGCAGGACTGCGTCTAAGGTAACAATCATGTTAGAAGCCGTCGTTCATCCACATAGGCGGACCGGAAAGCATCTGCTGAAATGCATTAAAGCCAGCTTCGTCGCGTACCTCTATTCCACGCGCTGCCCTAATTGCAGCGAGGCTCTCCCCGCCACAAAACGCTTGAGAAAGCGCCTGTATGTCTAGTGTCACCTGTGGAATTTCATAACCCCGTTTAACAGTTACGCTGCCACCCTCGCATTCAACCTCCCACACTCCCTGGTTCCACGGCGCATGGGGATCAATCACCTCGACACACACACCGGCCCGTAGGGCAGAAGGTGTTCGCCACAATTGCAGCGCTGCCCGGACATCGACGACTCTCACCATGCAGATAGGCTCTATTGTCGTGCTTATGTCGTTATGTCCCGTATTCCACCACAGCGCGTCGTCGCTGGGCGCATGCCACCTAAACTTCTCAACCTGCATGTCTACACGGTGCAACAGGCCCAGTAACGCACGCTGGGCGGTACTGTTAAGGGTTATGAATTCCCGAATGTATGTATCCTCGTAAGAGCCTTTACTGTACGTAAGGTAACCTTCAACTACATTCTTGGGGGCATAGAGGTAAGTGTAGGTATAATGCGAACTTCCATGATCCAGAATTGCTTTCCATTCGCGTTCGTTTCGGCATATCATACCACGATACCTGGTAGCAAATGCTTCGTAGCACGCCTGTATTGCCGCAGCATCCTCTACCACTGCTGCCCTAACAATGTTGGTCTCCTTCACGACATGCAATATGCTAGCCGGTACTTCATATCGTCGGCGCGAGCCGCCCACTTCCCAGCCGTACTTTCGGTAAAAGGCCTGGCTAAAGGGAAATAACATAGAGATTGATTGACCGCGGTCCTGCATCTGTTCCAGCGAGTAGACGACGCACCGGCCAATGTATCCACGCCCGCGCTTTGCTGGCAGGCATGAAACTCCTCCTACACCTGCCATCTCTACTACTGGCCCGTTGCCCATAAATACTTTGTAGCGGTGAACGCCAACCTGCGCCTGCAGACCGTCCTCATCGTACACCCCGTAGGCGTCAAAGTCTGTATTGAACCGATCCGCACTGTACTCCCGCCGCTCACCCCTACTAAATGCCTGTGCCCCAATATCCCATGCACGCTGCATGTCTTCCAGCCCAATAGCCCTCAATTCAATGGGGTGATGATGCCAGTGTTCCAACGTAGGCCTCCAGGGTGCCGGCAACGATGCCAAGCAACTATTTTAAGCAGAGTATACCCGCCACCCTGCCACACTTTGGCAAGAACCGGCTTTACCCCAAACGCGCAGGCAGCTCACCGCCAAATAACTAGTTTGCATACCCCGTATACGATGATTTCATTTGAATTATAATTGCCGCAACGGTACAATTACTATTGGACAATTGATGACCAGGGAGACGAGGCTATGGCTGACAGCTTTGGAGCACGCGCCGTTTTAACAGCAGGCGGCGAGAGCTACTCATATTACCGACTTAATGCACTTGCAGAGCATGGCGAGAACATCGCCAGACTGCCCTATGCACTACGCATCCTGCTGGAAAACCTGTTACGAACGGAAAACGGGCTTAGCGTTACCAAGGATGATGTGCTTGCGCTCGCCCGCTGGGACGCACAGGCAGTACCAGACAAGGAAATCGCGTTCACGCCAGCGCGCGTGCTTCTCCAGGACTTCACAGGTGTCCCCTGCGTTGTAGACCTGGCGGCTATGCGACAGGCAATGGCTGACCTTGGAGGCGATCCCGAAAAGATCAACCCACTGCAGCCAGTCGAGTTGGTTATTGACCACTCGGTTCAAGTTGACCGGTTTGGCACTGATTCGGCACTTGCCGCCAACGTTGACCTGGAATTCCAGCGCAATCATGAGCGCTACTCATTTCTTAAATGGGGACAGCATGCGTTCAAGAACTTTAGGGTAGTACCACCAAGCACCGGAATCGTTCATCAGGTAAACCTGGAGTACCTTGCGCGTGTAGCGTTTACGCGTACTGACGTAAACGGCTCAACTGTCTATCCAGACACGGTAGTTGGTACCGACTCTCATACTACGATGATCAACGGGTTGGGCGTTCTTGGCTGGGGTGTTGGTGGTATCGAGGCAGAGGCAGCAATGCTCGGACAGCCAGTCTCCATGCTCATTCCGCAGGTAGTAGGTTTCCGGCTGAAGAATGCGCTACCCGAAGGTGCTACAGCAACCGACCTTGTACTGACGGTAACAGAAATGCTGCGCAAGAAGGGCGTGGTAGGCAAGTTTGTTGAATTTTTTGGCCCAGGTCTTGCAAGCCTGCCCCTGGCGGATAGGGCTACTATCGCCAATATGGCGCCAGAATATGGCGCTACTTGCGGCATATTCCCCGTGGATGCCGAGGCCCTGCGATACTTACGCACCAGTGGACGAACCGATGCCCAGGTGGAACTCGTTGAGCTCTACATGAAGGCACAAGGCCTGTTTCATACCGCGGAGGCGCCGGAAGCCGAATACACCGACACTCTGGAACTCGACCTGTCAACAGTAGTACCCTCCATTGCAGGACCACGCCGACCACAGGACAGAGTGCGCCTTTCGGAGGCACGCGAGGCCTTTGCGACCGCGCTCCCGACCCTGAAGAGCAGTGCAATTGCAAGCGAGGGTGCGGGTGGTCAATTAGACCACGGCGCCGTAGTCATCGCGGCGATTACCTCGTGTACAAATACTTCCAACCCCTACGTCATGGTAGCCGCTGGTCTTCTCGCGAAGAAGGCCGCAGAACTTGGTCTTAGCACGAAACCTTGGGTAAAAACGTCGCTTGCACCCGGCAGCCGCGTCGTAACTAGCTACCTGGATAGCGCAGGGCTCACCCCATTCCTTAATAAGCTCCGTTTTAACACTGTGGGCTACGGATGTACTACCTGTATAGGAAACAGCGGCCCACTGCCGGAAGAGATATCCCGCGAGATTGATGAAAAGAAGCTTGTGGTCTGTAGTGTATTGAGCGGTAACCGCAACTTTGAGGGTCGCGTACAGCAGGAGGTTAGGGCAAACTACCTCATGTCACCACCGCTTGTGGTAGCTTATGCCATAGCAGGGACTATGAACATCGACCTCATGAACGATCCTATTGGTACTTCAGCTGCAGGTGAACCGGTCTATCTCAAGCAGATATGGCCCACGCAGCATGAGGTAGCCCAGGTAGTTGAACAGGTCATACGCCCTGAGATGTACCGAGAGAACTATGCCGGTGTATTTAAAGGTGACCAGGCATGGCAGGATGTTCAGGCTCCAGGTGGATCACTGTTTGAGTGGGATGTGAACTCCACCTACGTTAAAAATCCACCATATTTCCACGGGATGACGGCGAAAGCACCAGAATCGGCAGCTCCTTTAACCGGGATGAAGGTACTGGCAAAACTTGCCGACAGCATCACTACCGATCACATCTCACCTGCTGGCTCTATAAAGCAGCAAAGTCCTGCTGGTGTCTACCTTATGGCGCATGGCGTTAAACCCGATGATTTTAACTCTTACGGTTCCCGCCGCGGCCATGATGAGGTTATGGTGCGCGGAACATTCGCAAATGTTCGCATCAAGAACCAGTTGGCACCGGGAACTGAAGGTGGTGTTACTACTTACCTTAAAACTGGCGAAGTGATGTCCATCTTCGATGCGGCAATGAAATACCGGCAGGACGGTATACCCTTGGTGATCCTGGCTGGTAAGGAGTACGGTACAGGGTCTAGCCGCGACTGGGCAGCCAAGGGGCCAAACCTGCAGGGCGTGAGAATGGTGCTTGCAGAAAGCTTTGAACGCATTCACCGTTCGAACCTGGTTGGTATGGGAATTCTACCCCTACAGTATCTTCCGGGGCAGACCGCAGACACGTTGGGCCTCAGCGGACAGGAAACGTTTGAAGTCGTGGGCCTTACGGAGGCGGTAGCAACTGACTTCGGTAACGGCAGAACGTTGACGGTAAAGGCGGTGAAAGTTGATGGAACCGTCGTCGCGTTCGACACACTATGCCGCATCGATACTCCCCAGGAGGTTCAGTACTACCTTCACGGTGGAATCCTGCAGTATGTGTTGCGGCAGCTACTTGCCGCAGGGTAGCCCGATTCCAACGACAAATGTAATGGCACCCACCTCCTTTTGTGCTAGCGAGGTGGGTGCCATGATCTTACGTCCAATAAAATAATGCCCAAAGCCGCCGGTACCGCAGGGCGTTGGTCCGCTACGGTTTCAACTGTTTATCAAGTCCCCCTAAACTCCAGTGCGAACGCCAGGCTATGGAAAAGGAATCGCTACCTTTATTTATGTGGAAAGGAAGCCACACGTAACGCGAGTTTCCAAGATCCTGTGGGTTCCACCGATCCCCCATGTAGACAAACCAGCCCGGGTGACCCGGTGCAGGTATCACGCACGTCGATTGAGTGTAGAACGTCAATTCAGAGTCGGCACCAATAAACGGGTTACCACGGTATGTCCACGGGCCTAATGGAGTGGATGCAGTGAACAAGGATGCCGCGTTCGGGTACCACCCCGAGGTATGCGAAGCTAGCAGGTAATACACTGGTCCGTAGTGCCAAATTACGGGTGCCTCGTGATAACCGCCAGCTGCAATTCGTGCCCACGTAGTACCTTCCATCTCTGGTACGCGCGGCGCTCCATACGTACTGTCCAGGCGCACAATATAGAGCGTTGCATTATTCTCTGCTGCATAAATCACGTATCCGCCGCCATCCGTATCTACAAACAGGTTCATGTCTCTAAACGTACTGTTGTTAATCGGGCGCATTGAGGTGACGTACCGATAGGGGCCGGCAGGCTTTGTTGCCGTAGCGATTCCAGCCCTCGCGACAGCATACCTGTGAGCATCTAGGTGCATCCACATCAAAAACACATTAGATAATCGGTTGTAAACAATCTTGGGCCGTTCGCACACGCCCTTACTACGAAATTCCTCCGGAAGTGATGCTGCAGGCAGTACCACACCCTCATCATTCCAGTGCACCAGATCCCGCGAGGAATACTCGTGAACTCCCACAGTGTTGTTGTAGCCTTGGGATTTATCTTCCCCAACCCAATACCATGTTCCGTGATAGTAAAGCAATCCACCGCCGTGGGCATGAAATGGAACACCGTTGGTGTCACGCCACACCGCGCCAGGAACGAACTGATTTCGCCAATTGGCAGGGTGGTCTACGATAAAGGGTGGCCGGCCATGATAAGTGAAAGTAGTATTTAGCCAGTCACATCGGCAATTAAAGGCATTACCGTCATGCCGATCGGCTTTTAAGGTAACCTCATGAGCGCGGCTAACGTTGAGCGAAAACGAAACGGGTACGTCGCCTCTGTGCATGATTGCGCTCGTCCAGAGCCTGGTTTTGCCGCTCCAGATTGAAAATACAGCGCTCGCATTAGCAGCTGCGTGATCGTCAATTGCAGCGCTGCCGGTCAGCACATGTGCTCCACCATATAGCCTAACCGTTACCCGGCTGGAAGCAGCAGTGGCAACACCTGTGGCAAACGTTTGCCCAGCAACCACAAAGTTATCACCATTTAAAGCGTGTGGCTCACCCCACTGCTGAATGCCGTACTTAACATGCATTGTCGATAGGGCGAGGCTTGAGAACTTAGGCGATGCCGCGGAACAGACGCGAAGACTCATTGCGAAGCACACACACATGACGCCCGTAATACTGAAGCGCATTCTGGTCATTTATCTCCCCATAAGGGCGCATTACCTCCAGCGTACCCACTTTTCACATTGGATGTAGAAGCTTACCTAGTATTTAGACCAGTTTAAATTAAACGAGCAAAGGTAGTATTCCTGCAATGATACCGGTGGCACACAGGTACCAGCAAGTTATTAGCATTGAAGATCTACGAACAAAATCATTTTGCTGTGAATAACTCCATAGATTACTCCCAGATAAATCACTACCAATGCCTAAATTCTGCTCTCCGGTGCCGGACATTGCATAACGAGGTTGACTGCGGCTTTATAATCCGACCAGGCACCGGTTCGACGAGTAATCTCCTGCTCGCCGCTCCACGTAAGCTGATATACCTTGCGCGGCGGGCCATCCTGCATAATCTGCCAGCCACCGGTGATATACCCATCCTGCTCCAGCGCACGCAGTGCCGGGTAGAGAGCGCTCTCGCCGGGCCGAAGTACAGATCGGCTTCGACGCTCTATTTCGCGGGCAATGCCGTAGCCATGCAGTGGACCACTCTTAAGAACTGCAAGTACGAGTGTCGTAGTGCTGACACTTCCATTTTTGGCGTCATTTTCTTTAGGCATAGCATCCTCACTTATGGCACAAACCGGCATATACTGTCGGCAATGGTGTCATTAATATTATAGTACATCATATTATGATATACTGCATTACCTGTTGCAAAATATCTCATTTGTATTCCAATACGCTAAGCTGCGCTTTAAATGTCGGCAAACCAAGTATGTTCCCCGGGAATGTGATTAATATTCCGGCCTGGTTACAAAATTGGGCTCAGGTGAAGCGCAGGTGTGAAATAATCCACACAAAATTGGGTAGCCAGTTTGCAAAAATCATAGTAATATTATTAATCATACATATCACGAGGCATTAATGCAGCAGGTACTTCCATACTGCGAGCGACCCAAAATGCCATTACGTTCATTTTGTTTGTTAAATATGCACCTAGGAGATTGTAGATGCCGGTTACTATAAAGGACCTCGCTCGTGAAAGCGGTGTATCACCCTCCACGGTGTCATATGTTCTCAACGGCGGCCCGCGGTCGGTAAGTGAAGACACCCGCAAGCGAGTTATGGAAGCGAGGGACAGGCTTAACTTCCACCCGAACTCGGCTGCTCGTAGTCTTTCACGGCGAAAGGTCGACACCATTGGCGTGGTGTATAACTATGCGCACACTGATGATGTCAATGATTATTTCACGACTATACTTCATGGAATAATGGGCGCATGCCTTAGTTACCAACAGAACACAATGTTACTTACCACACATGAGTGGAGCGATATCGCACAACACATCGGCACTTATTGCGACGGTAGAGTAGATGGCCTGCTGGTAATCGCGCCGCCTGACAATCTGGGAATCATCGAATCCCTGCAACGTGGTAACAAACCCTGGGTTCTTGTAGGCGACTGGCCCCCAAACCCACTGGCAAGTTGTATTGACGTAGATAATAGAGGTGCATCGAAATCTGCAACGGAATATCTCATCTCAATGGGCCACAGCCGAATTGCGTATTTCGCCGGTGATGATAATCAGCGAAGCACCGTAGAGCGCGAACAGGGTTACCGCCTTGCGATGGAAGAGGCAGGCTTGTTCGTCTCCGGCAGCTCAGTGGTAGCTGGCAGATACAATCCTTCATCCGGAGCTGAGCGAGCCCGCACGCTCTTGCAGCTGCCACGAAACGAGTGGCCAGACGCCATAGCCTGTGGCAATGACGGCATCGCCTTTGGGGTATTGTCTGTTCTCGTTGCGAACGGCGTACGCGTCCCGGAGGACATCTCGGTAATGGGATTTGATGACGTCGCTTCCGCCGCTCTTGCCC
>JAJZFK010000256.1 GCA_021805405.1 bacterium | reverse complement strand
TCCGTATTTCATAGGGTAAACAGCCCCTTTCTCTCTGGGCGCAGGAAGGTATACCGGCGCTCGTGCAAACTGAAGTTTTTAGCCGCCTGACGCCCAATGCAGGCCGACGTACCGCGTGAAATTAAAACACTGTGCAATCGAGATGTTTGCAACTGGCCGGCTATAAAGCGGCCGGCGCCAAACAAGATAGTCCGGCTGCCAGGTCACGCTTTGAAAGAGAGCCCTTAAATCTGGGTCATTATGCCGCCAAACATCCAGAAATATTGCGTTGTCACCCAGCTTGCCTTTAAGCTGGTGAATATAGGCGGCATACATCGTTAGCCGCCAGTGCAGAAACATATCGAAAGTGTGTGGGTGCCCTGGCATATAGAACGCCATCTCCGCAGGAAATTCGTAGTTGTTACCGCAGATGAAGACCGGCTTTCCATCCGTGCGCTCCATCTGCATGCGTAAAGATTCCACATGCATCGCAAGGTTCCTCCAACCGGCCGCTGTGTTGGTGATATCAGCCGAGGGAGGTAACCTGAGGCCAACGGACTTGCGAAAACCTGGCAGAAAAATGACCATTGTTAGGAACAGGCTCATGGCAGCTGCTGCGCACGCGATACCCCACACCGCACGGCTGCTGTTACTTCCCCTATCCAGGCGAGCCGACAGCATTCCTGCCCACAGGATGGAGGGAGTGATCCACGCAAATGGACACCAGTTGCCCTGTACTTTAGCCTTGAGAGCCTGCATACAAAAAAAGAGCAGCGACGGTGCGGCCATTGCAACGAGGAACTTAATTCGTGCGTCCGCGCGGTTATCCACTGCGCGTAGGGGTTTTAGCAGCGCCGCAACGCAACCTCCGAATAACACTGGGCCAAGCAAAAGCGCCTGCGAACCGATAAAATTCCCCAGTCGCTGAACCGCCGTGTGATGCGATTTGTGCTCGAGGAACAGCAGATGCCTGAATGTCCACCAGTGATGCATGGCGTTCCACCAGATGACACCGCTGTAGCACATAAGCATGATACACACTGCCACCCACGGCTGCCAGCGACGGAGCCATCCACTGTATTCGCGAGTAAAGAAGAAAAATACCAGCAACGATGGTATAAGGAGCACAATAGTCTGCTTGGTCATGAGCCCCATTCCCATCGCAAACCCCAGTGCTACCCAGTTATAACTTCCAACCCGCCCTGAACCAGATTCGGTGGCGAAGAGTGCATTGTACAGTAACACGAGTGAGAGTGACCAGAAGAACACAAGGGGAGGGTCGTAGGTGGATATTACAGATCCTACCTCCATGAGCGGCGTAAGCCCCACCAGGACCGTTGCAATAAAGGCGGCTCGTAGGCTGAAGATGCGTGAGGCTAGATACCAGATGCACGCCGCAGTACCTAGCGACAACAGACACGCACCCACCCGTACACCGAATTCGTTAGTTCCAAACAGCAAGGTAGTCACGTGTACGATGTAAGCAATCATTGGTCCATTGTCGTAGTAGCCTAGTGAAAGGTGGCGCGACCAGTCCCAATAATATGCCTCGTCGGGTACAAGATCAAAACTTCGAAGCTGAATCAGGCGTAATGCGGTTACTACTGTAAGGAAGACGAAGGACAGGCGGTTCCAGATGGGTAGGTTGGCAGTTATATTTTTGCTGGGCAGTGAACACGTTGACGTGGTCGCACTCACGAAGCCATCCTTTGAGAAACCGCACTCTGCGCCGCAATAATCGAACGGTAGACGCGCTCCATACCCTGAGCCATTGTCTCTACCGTGAACTGTTCTTGCTGCAACTTTAGCCCTTCTGCACCCATTTCTCGCCTAAGAGCTTGGTCAGCCGTCAGGGTGTTTAATGCGCTTGCCATCGCATGCAGATCGTGTTTAGCCACAACAAAGCCATTTTTACCATGCTGTACCAACTCGGCATTTCCCCCACTTTGGGTGACGACTAGTGGTTTGGCCATCGACATCGCTTCCAGAATTGCCTGGCTGCATGCCTCTTCCCAAAGCGACGGCTGCACCACCACATCCAGTGCAGCGGTAATGGCATCACTGTCATTGCGCCAACCGAGAAAATGCACCCGATCCTGCAGCCCTTCCTCCACTGTAAGGCGCTTAACATGAGCAAGGTCGTTGCCGTCACCCACCACCAGGCATACTGCTTGTTTGTCCACAAACTTCATTGCCTGCACGAGCTCCCGATGCCCTTTTTGAGCAATTACACGAGATACTATTCCAATAAGTACAGAATCCCCGGGTATACCAAGTTCTTCACGAATGTCTGGTGCAGGGCCAGGAGTTACCTTCTCGACACCGCCGTAAACCATTTCGAGGCGGTCTGCGGGTATTCCCCCCTGCAGCAACGCATCGTAAACGGCGTGCGAAACCCCTACGACTTTGTCGTAAAGCGCCTTGCTGTACATCCATCGCCTAATGTGGGGCCAACAGTGGGGCATATGCCTGTGGATAACCATACCGCGCCTATGCTCTAACCAGCTTGCAAGCCCAGGAACCAGATAGTCGCGCGAAAAGTGCGTGTTGATGATGTCGTACTTCTCACGGCGAATGAGCCTGCGGTATGCTCCAAGTGTATGAAGATCGTGCTGATTGTAGACCTTGATTGACCATACAGGGTAGCCGCGATTTTCAGCGGTTGTAGATAGCCAACTGCCCGGCGGTGCCGTAATATGCACCTCGTGACCCCGTGCGGTAAGCCCATCTGCCAGATGTATGATATAACGCTCTATGCCACCGCTATTGAACAGGGAACTGCCTGCCTGCAGGATCTTCATTGAATATTGACCTTGGATGCAGCTATCCGCACAGTTTCACATAATACCCGAATAGCAGTTGTGCGCGTACCACTGGTTTCAGGGCTACCGGTTTTCATGGCAGGAAGTGCACAGTAACGACCGACCCGGCGGGTATCGTAATCACAGCAGACTTGCCAACCGCCATTAAGGCTCGTGACGGCGGTACATCGGGACTAGCGTAACTATTCGCACCAGCATCGTGCCAAACGTAGGTTGCACTGCTTTCCACGCGAACCTCGCAGTGGCGGCTACCAGGCGGCGTTACGATCTGCAGACGTGTTGCCATAGTATCATCGTGGTTCACGATAAGTACTGCCACCGTTCCATGCGGTCGGCGTACCGCATAGGACGATAGCTGGACGGGCCCACCACCCGGCGATTGGCCCATCGTGGTACCAAGAGAGGTATGGTTGCCCCCGGCGGGGTTCAGCCAATCGTGCGTGATCATGCGCAGTGCCCAGTACTGGGAGGTTGGCTGCTGCACCTGGCTCGCGGTATTTGTGGTAAATGGACAGTAGGATGCCCAGACGTCGCCATATGCTCGCCCAAGGCCAAACGGATCAAACTCGTAAAAGTAAAACCGGCCCGCATTGTCATGCGTAAAGATTGAGCCAATGGCGTCTGCTGCCCACCGTGCACCCACCAGCCAGGAGGTATTCGAGGCACCCCCGCTCATGTTGGTCTCTGTGATGTCTACCGGTACATTTTTTGGTACTTTAGCATCGCGCACGATATCAAAGAGCCTCTGCATGGTTGCCGGCTCTTTAGCTTCTGTAGCTGCGGTGACGATTCCAGAATTATACGGATAATGCTCGGTAGATACGAAGTTCAGGAGGTCGAGCGCGCTATGAAGCCTTAGGTAGTTGACGAAACGTGGCAGCCAGTCCGTTACTCCGTCCAGGGCGTTAGTCGCCTGGGCATCAATCGAAGAGAGTACTGGACCACCAATGGGTAGATTTGGAAAGCGCTTACGTATCGCCCGCGCCCACTGTATATAGAGACACGCGTAATCTTCAGGATCGGCATTCTGCCCGTCAGGCTCTTCTCCAAGCTCTACGCCTGCCAAACGATCGCCGCGTGCCTGAAGATACGAGAGTTCGGCAACGGCATCTTCCGGCGTAGAATAGAGCATGGCAACAGGCACGAGCGATGCCTCGCCTTTACTAAGTCCGCTACCAAAGCAGAGATCCAGTCCCGGTTGGTCCCAACCCGGCAAAAAGTCAGTTGCGCGGTGCCAAGGGTCTGTTGACGATACCGAAAACGAAGTCTGGTTGGAGGAAGGGTTGTGGTGAACCGCGTCCTCAAAATGGCGGTTCGCGTCCATTGTGCCAATTCCAATTTCCGCAATGGCATAGCCCTGTCGATCCCTCGGATCGTTGGAAGGTGAAATGGAAGTATGAGAGGACACCGTCATTAGAAATCGTATAAACTGCACGTTGTGCGCGGTGTGTGCAACCCTAAGGAGCTGGTGCCCACCATGCATGTTTACAAAGGAACCCCGTGAAAAGTCCAGCCAGGTACCATGATTAGGGTGGTCGAAGGGGCTGCTGCCAGTCCAGTACTGAACCTTAAAGCTGGTTGCGTAGGGTGCCATCCAATCTATGCTCACTGCATTGACGGGTAGGCTCCGCGCCATATCTGCGATGACCCACTGCGGATGTGCGCTATCTGGCTCGTCAGTATAATGTGTGCCCAGATAGGGATCACTTTTCCAAAAGGTACGATTGTCGCCGTCATCTAGCCGGGAATATGACTTGTTATCACCCTGATCGGATGTGTCTCCACGGCGCGGCAGTGCATAGCAGTCGCTTGATGTGATGAACTTTCCCGGAACAGCATTGCCCCGAAAATACCCCTCGTCGTGAGCAGTATCGCTCCAGGTTCCTTTAGGATTCCAGTGCCAAGCCTGCACGTTCAGTTCTGTATATAATCGGTAGGTAAAAGAGTGAAGTCCGGTAGCGCGGAATGCAGTTACGTTGTGACGCGAAAAGAGTTTGCGCACAGACGCGGTATCACACTCGTCAATGCCTGCCCCCAGAGTCTCAAGCGGATTAAATATCAGCAATGGATGGTCAAGCTGAATGGTTAACACTGTAGATGGCTGCGGTTTTAGGACATCGAAATTATGAGGAATTATCATACCAAATAATAACATTCCAGGTACGTAATGTCAACTAATGGTGAGGGCACCCTGCCCGAACGGGTTCGGCAGCACGCTTTAGTACAGTGCGACGACAAAGGTTACTATTTGAGACGAATAGCCCTGTTTAATATTAGGTAGCTCGCTACGGAGTTTGCAGACTTAATGGCGAAGCGCACAGAAGACCATAAAAGTCACCTGTGCGCTCCTTGAACCGACGACTATGGGTGCGATTTGCTGTCATTAGCGCTTGAAACCTGGCTCATGCGCTGGTTGAATTGCGCTGCAACAGAAGGCGGCATTCCGGGCGGTTTGTTGCTTGATCCGCCGGCGGCGCCCCCGCCAAGGGTGAACCAATAGGCACCTGCAAGCACTAGCACCATAACTACCGCTGCTGCACCTATCATTGTAGGCGAAAGTGACTTGTTCACATTTTTCCTCCAGTTATTAGTGATGTTTGATGATTACGCACTTCGGTGCCGCTGTCCGTGAAGTACTACTGCGGTGCGAGATTCGGCGGCCACCCTGTTGCCGGTGTAGTCGTCCATTTTTTGCCAAACGGCACCATCTTCACATGACTATCAAAGTACATCGCGTTATAGCCGCGAGGATGGTTGGTATTGCTATTGCCGCCAACAATGGAATCGGTTCCTTCCCAGCCAAATACACCGCGCTCCGTGAAGAGAATACGTTGAGAGTAGTAATCGGAAAGCTCGCTAACGGGTTGGCCCGATAGATCACGTTTGCCATCTGAGTATTTCACGCAGGGAAACGGACCGCCAGAGGGACACCAGTTGTTATACACCCAGTTAGGAAAATAGTGATACGACTGCATGCCCTCTCCCAGGTTGGTGGGGTTCGGCTGGTAGAACTTGTCACTAGGGCAGTACCAAACCTGTACATTCTTGATGTATGGAAAGAGCTGAACATACATCAATATGCGGTAGAATTCGCTTCCGTACTCGCAGCCGGTAAAGGCGGGACCAGGTATGCCCGGTAGTTTCACACCCTTCCAGGCCGGATTGAAGTCGTAGCATGGCGCTCCGGCAGCATAGACGTTAAGATCGGGATTTTCCTCCCAATTACGCTGGGCAGTGTAACCTCCCATAGGAAAAACCTCATCGTAGTCTTCCGCATACATGTGTACAGCCAACCCAATCTGGCTAAGGTTAGAAACACAGGAAATAGATCGTGCCTGTTCACGTGCCTGCGCGAAAACAGGAAACAGAATTGCCGCAAGAATTGCGATTATTGCGATTACGACCAGCAGCTCGATAAGTGTAAATGCCCTTCGCATCACTGTAACCTCCTGTAATCACCGGTGAGGTGATTTACCCTGCAATAGAGTCTTGAATAGACCCTGAGTAGCTGAATTCGGCGGTCTCTGGCGACCGCCATATTACGGGAACACTGTGGATGTATGTTCTGGGTGTGCCCATACCTTGATTGATCTGCTTATGGAGCAGATCAATAGCAGACTCGCCTAACGCTGAAAAGTCCGGATCGGTTGTCGGGAAGGCCGGCTGAAAATACCTTCCCTCAGGATGGTTGTCGAATCCACAAACCCTCACATCGTGCGGTACAGAAACCCCTTTGCGCTGAAGCGCTCGTATCATTGCAATGGCGGCAGCATCGTCCCAGGCTATTACCGCGTCAGGGCGCGGATGCAGTTGCAACATGCTCGCAACAATGGAGTCGGCAGCATCGTCAGAAATCTCATGAACGTAGCCACAAACATCCACCGGCCAATTGCCGTAGCTGTTGGGAATTGCACGGCATGCGCGTTCATGTGCAAGGTGCCACCCATTTGCACGCTCGTGAACCGAGTTGTGAATATGGTCGTCGTATGTATGCATGAAAAGTATGTTTCTCGCTCCGTGGTCCATTAACGCCTGAGTAACCTCAAGTCCTAGCCTGCAATTATCGAAACAGACCATCGAACGCTGCCAGTCTTCGGATCCAACATCCACGAGGACAATTCGCGCTTTGTGCAAGCGTCTTGCTAGATAGTCCTCGTTGGCCCTGGAGGCAAGTCGCGGCTGGGGGAAATAGACTGGATAGATAACGATCCCTTCGGCTCCCAGCCGCAAATATTGCGTTACTAACGCTTCTTCATGGTCAACACTGAAATTGGCGCTCGCCGATAGCACCTGGTAACCAAGCTCCCTGGCTCTCTTTTCAACCCCGTAGTAAATCCGCTGGATAATTGGCTGGTGCCTGCCGTCAGGTTGCGGAATATAGGGAGCGATAAAGCCGATAAGCTTCGTGTTGCCAGCAATTTCCGTATCCTCTCGCAGATAGGCGCCGCTTCCCTGCCGGCTCACAATTAGGTTTTCTGCAGACAGAACCGAAAGAGCGCGTGAGATTGTTGCTCTGCTGACGGAAAAGTGGGCCTGCAAATCGCGTTCCGTCGGCAGTCGTCCGTCGGTAAGTCTGTCTGGCTGCGCTATCCACTGCTCCTTTATTTCACGAGCAATTTGAATATATCTAGGTTCCGGTGCCATCGCGACCCTCAAATTGGTAGAGCCAATTTGGGTTTTTCCAAAATTGGAACAGTCAATTGGTCCCTGTTAACTCTATTATACACAAATTTTTGATTTTAGCAACCTATTTTGCATAAGTAGAGTGATTTTTAATAATAATTATTGCTACCACGCGCGCATTAACATTCATGCAACAGTTATTATGGTAGTCAGTGCGGACGTTCCACATTACTTTGCACTAAATCATCAACGTCATCAGGCTAGCGGTCCGTCCCCGCGCTTGCCAAAACCTTCTCTATTACCAACATTAACGACATCTCTTCCTTGCAGAAGCTAGTGCTTGTGGCACAAGCTGCACAGTTATCGTAGCGAATTATATTCACAGTGCCCGGCTGGCAGTGCCAACCCTTATAACTCAACCATCGCCGTGCAGCACAATTTGCGGGGCGCAACCGTTGAGGCGTGAACTTCATAAGTGCAAAGCATCATTACTGTTGCTAAATAGGGTAGCGTTTGGTACACTCATACTTACCATGTCTGAAATATTTGTTAAAAATCTTGATGCACTTCAGGTTAGCCAGGTAGATGAGCCATCGCCAGCCTTTAGAGCCGGTGTTGCTCGCGGTGACATTCTAAAATCGATTAATGGTCACCCAATTCTGGATATCCTGGATTTTCGTTTTCACTCGTCCGAGGCTCAGCTTAACCTCCAGCTTGAGCGTAATGGCTCGCCTTTAGAATTGCGAGTACGTAAGAGGATAGAGGAGGACCTGGGGTTGCAGTTTGAATCGGATTTAGGCGATAAGATTCACACCTGCAAAAACAAATGCGTCTTCTGCTTCATACATCAACAACCAAAGAAGATGCGTAAATCGCTATACCTAATGGATGATGATTTCCGGCTGTCATTCATGCACGGTAACTATGTAACATTAACGAACCTTAGTGACGCAGAGTGGGCACGCATCCTAGAGCAGAGGCTCTCGCCTCTTTATGTATCTGTTCATGCCACCGATCCAAGCCTTCGCGCCACACTTTTGGGCCGCCGGGAGGACACGCCTATCCTGCCGCAGCTGGAGGAGCTGGCCACAAATCGCATTTCTGTGCATGCCCAGGTTGTATTATGCCCTGGGCTTAACGACAGCGAGGCGCTAGATAACACACTTCGTGATCTTGCGAGCCTGCATCCCGCAGTAACGGGTAAACGAGCTGGTGTTGAATCGGTAGCGATTGTGCCGGTGGGAATGACTCGTTACCGGGAACGGCTTGCACCCCTCGTCCATGTGGAGCGCGACACCGCGCGAGCCATACTTCGGCAGGTAGAAACGCATGCTCGTGCATTTCACAACAAGCTAGGTACCCGGTTCGTATGGCTAGGCGACGAGTGGTACCACCTTGCCGAGACGCGCTATCCTGGGCGCCGCCACTACGAGGATTTTCCGCAGCTTGAGGACGGTATCGGCACAATGAGGCTATTCCTGGACGACCTTGCTGCGGTATCCCGCCGGCTTCCGGTCAGCGTACCGGTACCAGTAAATGCCACCGTTGTTACTGCTACACTGCCCGCACCCGTA
>JAJZFK010000527.1 GCA_021805405.1 bacterium | reverse complement strand
GTGATAGATGCCATCGCGCAGGTTATCCCAATACGCTTCAAAACCGGTTAGCATCTCGTCTCCTGATAGAGGTAATTACTGGCCAGCACCTATCGTGCCAGCGAAAAGTTTGAAAGGGCCTAGGCGTTTGTAGTACTATTTTCTGGCCGAACAAGGCCAGCATGCCCCAGCGCTGCAGGAAGCATGCCCGCGTAAGTTGGTACTTCGCTCGCGATCATGCATGTAATGTCCCGCGCGGACACTGGCCCACCCTCGGCACCAAGAAGTGCTGCCACTTCCGAAAAAACGAGCCAATCTGGCTTGCACTCACCCAGCGGCGCAAACGCGCGATGCAGTCGTTGCACCCTGCCCTCACAGTTCGTATAGCACCCGTCCTTCTCGGCCATAGAGGCAGCAGGCAACACGAGGTGCGCCATGCGCGCTGTCTCTGTCATGGTGAGCTCACTCACAACTACAAACGGACAAGCTTCCAGAGCCCGGGTAACCAGGTCTCGGTCTGGCCAGTGCGCGGCCAGGTCGGTTGCAACCAGCCAGAGGGCCGCGATATCACCATGCAATGCACCCTGCAGCATTCCTGCGGTATCAAACCCGGGCTGTGCGGCACGTATGGTGCCAGGTCCAAAATCGGGGAGAACCCCCATGTCCATGGCGCCAAGGGAATTGCATTCCATCACTGGTATGTTAAGATCACGAGGTGACCCCAACAGTGTGAGGATTACACCCATCACATCTACCAACTGAGCGTAGCATGGACTTAACTGAACGGCCTTGCCAGCAATTATCGTGGCAGCACCGGCACATAGAGCGACGGCGGCATCAGCAAAAAGAGCAGCGTCAATTCCGGATGCCAACGCTGCAGATTCCAGTGTCCACGTTGCGACGACAGATGCCATGGAGACAGGAAGACTGGATGCGACATCCGGATTGTGTGCCAAAATTGCGACCAGCAGTCCCTGCAGCACAGCCAATTCCGCGCCGGCTGTATATTTAAGCACAGGGTCAGCGAAGTCGGCGGTGCTCACGGAGTCGGTCGCTACATGACTATTAGCGAAAACTACTTTGGCACCCTTAAACCTCCACGCTTTGCGAACCCTAAGAAAAATAATGGGCTGCTCATCTTCAAGGTCGCAGCCAAATACGAAAATTGACTTTTTGTTCTCTATGTCCGCAATCGTGGAGCCCATGCTGCGGAACCCCATTCGCGCTGCCAGCGGATCACCACTTGCAGGCACGGGCAGGGCACGGCTATCAAGGTGGCTGCTCTTTAGGTGCCCGCGAACCAGTTTCTGAAGCATATAGTTGTCTTCGTTAGTACAGCGCCCACCGCCAATTACACCAGTATGACCGCCAGCCTTCTTAAGCTGCGCGACAAGTAACTGATAAGCCTGCCCCCAGGTAATTGGTTCAAATGAATTCCCGTTTCGCAACATCGGGCGAGTTAAACGCTCGGGTGAAGAAACGTAGTCATGTCCAAATTTGCCTTTGTCGCACGTCCACTCTTCATTCACATCTTCGTTAAGGCGCGCATTTACTCGAACCACGCTATCCATTCTGTAGTCGAGCTTGATGTTACATCCGTTGGAGCACCGCGAGCAGATGGAGTTTTGTGTCTGAAGATCCCATGGGCGGGCTTTAAAGCGATAACTTCGCGACGTAAGTGCGCCTACTGGACACAATTCGATTACATTGCCACTGAACTTGCTATTGTACTCGGTGTGAGCGAAGGTACCAATGTGCGCATCACCCCCCCGCTTGAGGAGTGCCAGTTGCGCATCACCGCTAATATCTTCGCTAAAACGGGTGCACCTGGCACACTGAATACAACGTTCGCTGTCGAAAACAACGTGCTGCGAGAGCGGGTATGCCTTGGGATAGTGACGCTTTTCTTCCGTATACCGGCTAGTTGAGGCACCGTAAAAAATGGTGTTATTCTGTAATGGACACTCACCGCCTCGATCACATACTGGGCAGTCTAGGGGATGATTGATAAGTAAAAATTCAAGAACACCGCGACGGTCTTTGAAAACCTGCTCGGTGTTAGTGTAAACGATAAGCCCGGGGGCCGCGGGAAGTGTACATGCGGTTTGCGGCTTGGGCATTTTGCGCACCGTGCCGTCAGGCATTTTTGAAGCAGTATCTACCAGACACATTCGGCAGTTTGCTGCATCGCCCTTGGAAAGACGAGGGTGGTAACAAAAATATGGAATATCTATCCCCGCCTTGCGAGCGGACTCGATAATATTCTCACCTTTTGGCACAGATAGATCTACGCCGTCTATGGTGATCTCCACCATGTCACTAGAAGCCGGGTTCAACGAGACTTCAGTCTGGGTAAGGCTTCTGTCTGCCATTACTCGTCCCTTCCTTACGACCGGTTAATTTCGGTGTTGCCATGAGAGTGTACCGTATCTGTGCCGGATTTCACAACCTGCATTCATTAGTGAGGATATCTGGATGCAAATTTCGGTTGTTGAAGGCCGTCAAATGGGGCTTGATACCTGTTTACTGAAATAGATGAGTACGAAGACGGCTAGTGCGATACCGATATTTAACGAACGCAGTAACTGGTGTTACAGTAGCAAGGCAGAACCTGTGTGGGCCGTGCCTAACTATTTACTTTTCAAGATTACCGGGGTACTGTACAAACTGCGTGGAATAAAACTGGATAGCAGGGGCCCCCTAAGTGCTAAGGGAGGTCCCCAACGTTCCAATGCTTCATAAGGGGCAAGGTATATTTCGGGCCAGTTGTTACCTCACGGTTTAGACCGTGGAATGCAACGTGATGTTAAATGGTCCCTCGACTATGCGACCCTGCGTCCGGGCCCATTAACTACGGTGAAGGCGGGAGCTTCCTGTCGCTCCTCACGTTCCAACGTGAACTGGGCAACCAGTTCCTTCAGGTTATTAGCCATATGTCTAAGCTCTTGCGATGATGCATTCACTTCCTGAATACTTGCAGTCTGCTCCTCTACAGCACCAGAAACGTTCTGGGCAGAAGCAGCCACCTGTCCGGCAGATGCAACCACCTCCTGTGCGCCGCCAGCGGTCTCCTCACTGACTGCTGCCACAGATGCAATCGCTACCGTAACAGTGTCGGCGCGATCTGCCATGCCCTCTACCACCCTTGTATTATGATCTGTGAGCTGCCGAACTGTCTCTATGATAGCATTGACCTCCTCAACAGATATTGCCATCTGCTCGGAGATTGACGAAACTGTCTCCACCTCGGATGCAACACTTTGTGCTGCCGCTAATATCTGCAAAAGCGCGCCACCGGCTTCCGTGCTTCGGGCAGTGCCATCCGACACTTCTCTGCTGCTTGCAGACATCGCTTTAACAGACTCGTCTACACCTTGTCTTACCCTGCTTATAAGGGAACTTACTTCGCTGGTAGCGATTGTGGAGCGCTCTGCCAGTTTGCGAACCTCATCGGCAACAACCGCAAACCCGCGACCATGCTCACCAGCACGCGCTGCCTCTATGGCTGCATTCAGTGCAAGAAGGTTCGTCTGTTCTGCAATCTGATCGATCGTTTCGACAATTGCACCAATGGCCTCTCCCATCTGACCCAGTTCTGCAACTCGGGCAGCAGAAATGTCCACCTGCTCCTTAATCCTAGTCATGCTCTCAACAGTCTGCTCTACGCATGAACTTCCTGCCTGTGCCACGCTGCTAGCGCGACGGGCGCCTTCCGCCATCTGCTGGGAAGAGCGAGCAACCTCTTTAACACCCTTTGCAGCTTGACTCATGGCAGCAGCAGCCCGAAGTGCCGCTTCAACCTGCTGCTTTCCACCTACAAGCACCTGCTTAACATCGGCTTGCAACTGCTCCATTGCCATAGCAACCTCACTAGCCGATTTCGCCTGTTGGTCGCTGCCCTGTGCCATCTGAAGACTGGTAGAAGCAGATTGATCTGCAGCCCTGGCAACCTCCTGAATAGAGCGGGCTATTTCTTCCGACGCCTGGCTACTCTGCTGTGCTGAGTTGGAGAGGTCAAAGCTGGTCTCTGCGACTTGATAGGAATTATCTGAGACGGAACTGACCAACCTGGACAACGACTTCCTTGCGTCTTCGTACGAAAAGGTTGCGGACTGCACCATGCCTAGTACGGAGTTGAACGATTTGGCAAGTACCCCAATCTCATCGGTTCGATTTAACGTAAGCGGTTTAGTGGTAGGATGAATACTCATGGTAAGATCGCCGTGTTCAAGTGCCTTCATGCCTTGCTGTAGATTAGTGGCACACACGTCACGTAACTGCTCAATACGCTGGCTAACATCGCGAAGGGGTTTTACTATTAATGCCGCGATGAGACCACCAATTAGCAGGGATCCCGCAATTACAATAAGGTTAATCATGGCCATTTGTATTTGCGCACCTGACTCAAGGTGCTCGCACTGTTTTACACTTTGTTCGCTTGCGCGCAACGTTACCTGCTTTAAACCTGTAACGATTGATCGAATGAGTTTAATTTGGGGCGATTCCTGCTGAGCATAAAGGCTGGCAGCAGCTTTTAACTGCTTGCTTACCGCTAATTCATTGACCTGCCTGCAGGTCAGTTGGTATTTAGCCCACGTACTATCCAGGTGCTCAAGCTTCTGCTTCGCTGTGGGAAGTGTTAACATTTTTCTCAACGCGTTAGAATCGGTACTGTAAGCGAGTGAGTACCTGGTCATAAGCTCCTGGTTATGCTGTAACTGGAATTTTGTTGAACCAATGAGAAGACCCTGTTGGGCAACGTCGAAGTTTAGAATATCGTCGCTTACATCACCAATCCTGCTCTGTACCAGGGATCCTGCATACATACTTCGTAATGCAGTGGCCATTGTATCTATACGCAAAAGCCCAAACAATCCTGCAACGAGTACCGCAACTGTTACTAGCCCAAAACCAATGCGTAATTTATTCACTATTCCCAAATTGGCAAACCAGTTCATTGTATAAGCCTTTCGCCAGTTGGCGCGCCTCATGGCTACTTTAGTGACATGCGGTAAGCGCCCTTAAGCGACACCTTAACACCAATTAATGCTGTAAACCAATCGTTGGTGGAGGTGCACGTGTAATAAATCTTCGGTAGTAACTGGTGGGTTTGTTATCTATTCACATCTAAAAAACTAAAAATCCAACCTATCTTTTTTTCGCGAGCGTATTAATAAGCGTCTACACGCATTGTGCTGCAACGAGAGTTGCAATATTGCATATAATCAACTATATTTCCGCATTTATTCAGAATAATAAACCGCATTGCATTCGAGCTCCAACCCTGCTGTTAGAGTAGTAGCATCTTGGCGTTTTTAAACATCAACCGTAAGGCAAGCTCGCTTAAGTAACAGCAAGCACGACTTACCACGTTCAATGGTGTAGTAACGTCCCGCTATTCTGCACTCAAATTTCATTTTAGCCGGTTTCTCCGCACCATTTCGTAAGTCACAGTCTCAGCCGCCGACCGCAGATCATTTAAACATTTGCTTCATGCTCCTCCCTTGTTGCGCTTGCTTACAAGCTCGCTAACCGTTCTACGAATGCACTAATCATAAACCATGCACCTAAGACAATATGCGTTACTATCGGGTTCACTACCGCCTACCAAATATTGGTTGGTCGCTTAAGAAAATAATAGTTGCCCGGTAAAAAGTGTTCCGCATCTGTACTTTAAACGATGCCGTACATGCACTATGACAGTTTGAGTGGCGATGCTGACAGATGCGAGCATCGCATGGCGGTCATAATTCCCGCAACTGCAGCGCCTGGGTTTTGCGCGCCATCTCGCTTAGCAGGACGCGTTCGTACCCTTTTACTTCGGTGTGCAAGGTGTCCTTCACTACGGATATCCAGTTTGGTGGCAACTTGGATGCCCCTGCGATGATACCGCAGATGGAGCCTACGGTTGCACCGTTGCAGTCGGTATCAAAGCATGCCTGAACAGCTATGCATATCGACTTTTCGTAGTCTCCAGCTCCCCACAACAGGCCAATCGCAACGATCATCGCGTTAGAAATAGTGTGGCACCAGTCATGAGCGCGCTCCTCGTTCCACAGCTCATGCACCCTGTAAACAGCGGTATCAACGTCCACCTCAAGCTCGTACCACTCCAGCACGTCCTCAATTGCATCGTGCAATCGGGTTTTTACTGGTATTTGAGCCAGACCCGCCATAATGATCTGCGTAATGTTGGAGGTTACGAAAGCTGCCGAGTTCATGGCGGCACTCCACATTTCGCCGTAGATGCCATTTTTAACGTGCGACACTGCAGCATCGCGCCACGCAAATTCTGCGGCGCTCTCCGGGTTTCCAGGGCATAAATAACCCCAAACATCGGCCCGTATCTGTGCCCCAATCCACTCACGGTAAGGATTTGCTGTAATCGCGGTAGTCGGAGGTAATAATCCCTGGCGCAGATTCCTAAAGGTCGCCCGTTCTGCAGTATAGGTCTTCTCCATAGGAATAGCCTCCTGCCAGAAGTTTGTAACGTCTAACATTGTGAAATTGGCACCGTGCCTTTCCCACAATTCCAGTGCTGTTACCATATAATTGGTGTCGTCATCCGGTAAGGCACCATCTGTAAGGTTGTCTGCGAAATATTGCCAGCCGTGAAACTCTTCAGGCGTCACATGGTACTTGGCAGCTATCTCTTGCGGGATTTCCGAGGCGCAAATATAACGGCGAAGCGGAAAATTGCCGGTCTCCTTTAATAGCCCGTATAGCCGCGACCGATGCCATCCTTCCACAGGTTTACCCAGCAGGCAGCCGCATGTCCTGCCCAACCAGCCGCCAAGCAGGCTGTCTTCCATAGCCGTCTCGGTTAAAGTGCACGCAGGCAACCCTACTTTGTCGCTAGCACGCGCAGCTCTAATTGCGGCCAAATCGTCAGGCTCTATGTACGAATATCCAGGGCGTATTGGAAGTGACCGCACCGCAGCTAGCAGGTCAAATGCTGCTCTCTGGCCATCGGCAGTATCGAGGTTTTTGGGCCGGTTTTCCAGCAGGGAGTGCACAGCCGCTGCATCTTTACCCTCCTGCTCACACTGCAACATCTCTATTTCGAAGTCACTGTCTTGTATATCCTGCCAGAGTTCTGTCATCTATCGTCTCCAAGTAACGTTACAATACCATTTGTCGGTCATCGGTTTGCGGCGTAATTATGCCCTATCCCGCAGGTAATTCGCAAGTAAGAAAGTAGCAGGAATTTTACACCACCGGTAACCCTAACAGTGTTTAGTTGCAATTCCATAAAGCGGTAGCTGGTCGGTATTAAAGAGGAGTACTATCTAGTTGAAGCAGATTGGTGGTAACACTTCCTCGTTGTAAGTCGTGATCAAGGATCGTCGCTAGCACCGAATCGATATTGCTCTCCAGGGCGCGAGCACACAGTCTCTGCCGCTGGTCGATGGACAGCGACGATAGTGCATCCTCAAATGTTTCTTCAAGTTCACATTCATTACTCGTCTCGCTAGCGAGTTTTAACGCTACCAACTTCTCCCTTGAGAATATTGCAAGGAACGCTGCTTCTACATTTCGGCCTTTAGCCTGTAAAATAAATGCATATTGACGAATGGCTCGCAGAGATGTAAGGACGCTATCCAGCGTGCAGCATAGTTCGATACATTCACGCGATGCCGTTACGGCCATCTCGACTTTACCTTGGTCCAGCAATGCTCCAGCGGTATCTAAAAGCACCGTCACAGCCGAGTGCATATCCCCAAGCGCACGAAAAATTTTCAGGCTGCGTTCCAATCTATCCAGGCCCTCCTGCGGGTCGCCTTTGCTTATTAATAATCCGCCAATGCAGTGAAGGCAATGCGCACAACCCCGTTCGTTGTGCGACGAAAGAAACCACTCGTAACTCTGGTTGTACTGGGAAAGCGAGCCCTCATAATCGCCAAGATTTGCGAGAATGCTTCCTAATGTATTCCTCGTGTAAGCCGGTACAATACCAAGCTCCAGCTGCAGTTCAATTCCGCGTTCTGTAAGCACACGCGCATTTTGGTAATCTGCTGTCTCAAAAGCGCAGTAGCCCAAAAAACAGGTACCTTGGGCCATGCCTCGCCTGTCCCCAGCTTGAAGATATATATCGTAACACTCTCTGCATAGCCTCTTGGCGGAGTCGTAATCGCCTCGATCCGCACTAATGAGCGCAAGCGTATATAACGCGGCCGCTTCATTTTGCTTATCCTGCTTACTTCGCGCAATTTCGCATGCACGGGCTGCAAGCGTTTTCGCCTTGGAATAGTCACCTTGACTCCAGCAAAGCGTACCATTTGCAACGAGTAAACTGGCACTCTCGTGTCTGTACATTCCGCTATTTATAACGTTTAGCAATCTGTCACAGTACTCGCGCCCTTCGCTTACCAGATACCTGCTCTGCCAGTACGGCACAAGCGCGGAGGCAATTCGAATTCCGGACACAATGTCATCCTCGCTGCCGTCATGTATTGATCGCTCGAGCACTGCACGCAGGTTGTCGTAATCCGCATCTATTGAATCCCATGCCGAAGCATCATAACCTGCGCTCTCAACACCTTGCGCGCCCTCCGTCTTAGTCACATACCACCTGTTATGCCGCACCCTAAGCTCTTCTTGAACTGCAGGTCCGCTCGCTTCCAGTAAGCGGTCGCTCGCATACTGCCGTATCGTCTCCAGCAACTGATAACGTCCAGAATCTTCAGCACACACAACCAGGCTCTTGTCCGTGAGTGACACCACAAAATCCATGATCTCCCGCTCGGGTAGGGAATCACTACAACAGATTGCCTCAGCTGCATTGATGTGCCAGCTGCCGGTGAAAATACTCAGCCTGCATAGCGTTTCACGCTCGCTAGGTGTAAGAAGGTTGAAGCTCCAATCAATCATGGCCCGCAGGGTTTGATGCCGGGGAAGAGCCGTTCTGCTGCCCCCGGTGAGCAGGCGAAATCGGTCGCCCAACCTCGTAGCCACCTGTTCCGGCCCCATGGCCCGTATCCGTGCAGCAGCCAGTTCAATTGCGAGCGGTATACCGTCAAGGCGCTGACAAATC
>JAJZFK010000023.1 GCA_021805405.1 bacterium | reverse complement strand
GCTGCCAAAGTTGATGCCGGTAAAATTACTCCGGCAAAGGCAGCCACACATGCTGCGATATTCAATTGAAACGAACGCACCAGCGAAATCATAACATCTCCCTTGCAGTTCTAAGATGGGAAGCAAATGGTTGCCAGGTACCTTGGCTATATTTTAATAACCCTGCACCCAAGCTACTGCCCGATGCCTACGTGATTAGGTAGACTGCGCAATACAGCGACCTGTTCTAAGTACGGACACCCTGTTGGTAATAATACCAAGATGCCGGTGAAATATATGCGTTGACACAACACGTTGTGGGCCGTATAATATGTGCACGTGCCGAAGTGGCGGAATGGCAGACGCAGCGGTCTCAAAAACCGCCGAGGGCAACCTCGTGTGGGTTCGAATCCCACCTTCGGCATCACCTTGGAAATTCCTCGTTTTATCGTATGCTTTCGCCATTGGGTCCTCACGATTGACCACACCGGAATGGTGATCGTTTCGCACAATTAGCTCCCCTTTTATGCTCGAGTACCGAACAGACCATCGCACTTTGAAATTTCTAGTGTGCATTCGAGGGAAGTTGCCGGTCCGCACGCTCTTCCGCATTATGGATGGCTAACTCACAGGTTACCTGCAACGAAGGCTGAAATGTGCGGGCATACTCAGCGACAAACTGATGTGGCAATCTTAACGCCAAACCAATCTATCCAGGTGGTGGCTCGTTGCTGGCTGTAATGCTGTGCAAGACTTGCTTGGGGTGGTATGCCAGGATGCCTGCAAGTGCCATAGCTGCCACACATAAAAGGTAGACACCAAGTCGATAGGCTGCGGGAAGATAGCGGAACACCACCAACGATCTTCCAGCCGCGATGGGTACCTTGCGAAACACTCGATTGTGCCGCAGAATTGTCTCGCGCTTGCCATTAACCGTTGCAACCCATCCGGGATAGTACTCGTCCTGCAGCATGAGATAGCCAGAACTGGCGACATTGGCTTCCACCGCAACACTATCTGCACCATCACGAACGAATGTGGGTATGTCTCCAGGCTCACCGCCTTGCAGCACTGTGGTGCAGCGCGCCACAGGTGATGGCATCGGGAAAATGCTCATGTCGTCGCCCTGATAAACGGGGTTGGTAGCTGGCGCAATACTCACAGTGCCATACCCTGTAGCAGATGGCGGAAGCGTAATGCCAAATTGTGCCGCCGTAACGCCAGATCCCGGTTGGTTAGGATCCTGGAAGAAGACCATGTTGCCAACCTCTGGCGGGCTGGAGTCACGGATTCCAACTGAATTCATGCGTGCAAATTTATCGGCAAAGGCTTTGTACTGCCCGGTGAACAGCGAGTCATAACCTTGCACGTCTCGCAGCCTGTAAACCGTCGCCCCGTTGGGAGGAAGAATAGCAGGCGGGCTTTGATCGAGGCTCCAGGCACTATTAACTGGCCAAATACGCTGATGACCCAGGGTGGACTGCAGCTTCTTTATACCTGGTGTAACTGGGTAAACCTGGCTAGCCAGGGCGGTAGGATTCATGCCATAGTCGGTGGTAAACAGGTCGGTTATCAGCAGAATGATCACGATAAGAGCCGTGACGGGCAGGTTGGATTTACCGACTCGCAGGTGCCAATCCTTCCGAGGAAAAAGCACCAGCAGAGCACCTACACTTCCCATGATAATGAGCCGCGCCCAGTCATGGCCTATACGCGCCATTGCGTCGCCCAGCAGAGGCACGCCAATCTGAGTAAAACCTGGAAGAACCGTGGCGATAGACTTAGCTGCGAGCGCAACGCCTATGGCCCAGGAGGAGACAACCAGCAACATCGCGACCTGACCTTCGCGGCGAGTTACGGTGCCAGCAACAGCCTCTTCCATGCCAAGGGAGGCGAGCACAGCAACTGCCAGTGACCAAAGCACAAGAACGCGACCAGGAGAGCCCGATTGCCCAAAACCGGGAACGAAGAAGTAGAACAGAGCATCTACGGGTGTGCCTAAAGCCATCAGGATCGCCAGTAAAGCGAGCAGTGCGAAGAAGATGTACCGCTTGTTACGTGCACTTTTTCGCAGGGCAACTATCAGGCCGATGGCTGCTAGTAACAGCCCCAATATGGATACGTAGCTGGCTGTTTCGGCGAAGTTATGGCGCACTGCGAATCTGGTTCCGCCAATGTTATCGGTGTAAAAGCCCCAGTATGCGTTCTGCCTGTTATGATCATTGCCGTAGAAGTCGGGTAGGGTTGCCTGTACGAGTTCGCCTGGTTGCAATCCGTACCCAACGTAAGCCTTGTAACCCGAAATAGTTGGCTTACCTACGCGGTGCGACATGTGCGACAGCTCAAGGCTTAGCAGCAGCTGAGGGGTGCAAATCATGAAGCCTAACGCGGTAGCTAGAATGTAGAGCGATAGAAATCGCAGTCTCTGTCTAATCTGCGTTATTAGCGCTACAGCTAGTAGAAAGCCAGCTAGTAGCCCGTAGAATGCAATTTGCAGGTGGCCAGCCAGCAACATAAGGCCAATTGCAGAGGCCAGAATGCAGAAGTGTACGGGTAGGCGCTCTCGAGGTCGGGAAATAAGGAGTGTTTGCCGAAGCACCAACGGTATCCAGCATGACGTGGCTAAAAACGTAGGAAGCTCCAACCAGGCAATCTGCCATCCGCACCAGGCAAAGATGACACCCGCTGCGAAGGCTGGCCACCAACTTCGGCCTAGAGTGCGACACAATAGAAAGCAGAACCAGGCTGCAAGCGCCAAATGGAGGCATGCACTGTATGCAAAGGCCCTAGCCACACAAACAGTGACAAAAATTAGGTTAGCGGGATAGAAAACTGCACTTTGGCTGTTAGCGATAAAGGGAGTGCCGCAAAACTGGTAGGGATTCCAGAGTGGAACGATGCCACTTCTAAGAGACCGTGAAGCAAACAACCGCCACGGGTAGAATTGGCCTATGCCATCCCAGTGGAGTGGATCCCACATTGTCGATGACCGGATGGAGGTGGATGCATAAGGAAAAATGTGTGAAAGTAGCCCGGCAGGCAGGAGCACACGGTTTCCAACGGTAGTTGACCAGAGAAACGCAATAGCGAGCGCGAGGTAACCAATAAATGCTAGCGCAGAATTAAATTGATCACTCTTTGTACCGCGAGTTGGATTGTCTGCGTAACTTACTGTCGTACCTGAAGGTGACAAACTAGAGGCTTTCGCTCAAGAACTTTATGCTGTCGAGCGCCCTCTTGTTAGTTGGATCTAAGACCAGAACCTTTTCAAACTCACACTTGGCTTCTTCGTACATGCCGAGCATCGAGAATGTGAGGGCAAGATCCACCTGAATTTCAACGGAGGTCGGTGCCAACGTGGAGGCGGTAGTAAGCTCCTCGATCGATTCGTCGAAAAGGCCTGTGAAACCGTAAACGAGACCTAGTTGATATCTGGCATCACTACTATTAGGTTGCTCCACCAGTACCTGCTGCAGTATTGCCACTGCGTCATCGTACTGGCCGTCAATTTTTAGCGCGATGGCCTGGTCAAGTTTGGCCTGTGTTTCGCTGTTCATGGAGAAACGTCTCCCTGTGGCTGGTGTGTCGCCAACTCCTGGTAGTTCCGGCGGCAAGTATAGCATGTTTATTGGTTTTTATCAACCCGTTCAACCACCTAGCTGCGCGAAATTAATCATTTATACTTGGTTGTGTGGTTGATTACGGGTGTGCGAACAACATTTGGTGACTTCACGTCTTGATAGGTGTACAATGAAAGTAGAAATACGTTGAACAAAGTAGCTCTCTTGTTGATGTGCGGAGGAGACCACTCTGATTCAGAGATTTTCAGCTGGCGATCTTGAAAACGTAGCGGCAGCAGCAATGATTGTAGCCTGCGATTATTCAGATAATCTTGTTCGCGTTGGTGCGGCCAACAAGAGAGCACTTTTTCTGCTTCAAACTGAAACTGGCGCGCATCAACTTGGGGATTTCTCGACAGCACTGCCTGATCTGGTGCAAGCGGTTACTGCAGGCTACGAACGCGACATTATTGAGCTAACAGAGGTGCCGCTGAAATTGGCGCAGCATCGCATGCGTGTCAATGTCGTTGCATTCAAGTTGTTGCCATCTACCGATAAGAAAACGGAATGGCTAGTTACTCTAGATTCATCCTCTTCAGTTGAATCTCGACAACCAGATTCCAACTTTCTTAGTCAACGTACAGCGCCTGTTACTAACCTTTTAGCGCACGCAATGCAGCACATAAGTGATGCGATCCTCATTACACGTGCAGCTCCCCTAGCCCAACCCGGACCCGAAATCGTTTTCGCCAATAACGCCTTTTATCATATGAGTGGCTACGCGTATGGAGAAGTCATTGGCAAGACGCCTCGATTTCTTCAAGGTGACCTTACCGAGAGATATGAACTCGACAGGATAAAGAAGGCTATAGCCGATGGTGGTCGTGTGCGTAGTCGGCTGTACAACTACCGCAAGGACGGAACTCCCTACAGGGTTGAGATCGATATTGCTCCAGTATACGGAAATAGCAGTACACCATCGCACTTTGTTTCCGTCCAACGTGACATCTCTGATGGAACGGAGACGACCACTCATGAGCAACAGGTCGCCCGCCGTCTGAGCGTGCTTGTGCACAAGGCTTTGGATGGATATGCGCTGCTAGACGTGCACGGCAATCTTGTTGATGCAAGTGCAAGCGGTGTTAATGCCCTGGGGTGGCAAACGGGGGCACTTCTTGGCAAATGTTGCCTTGACCTCGTTCATCCCGATGACCAGGAGTTTGTGCAAGGCGTATTTCGCGAGATTCGCGCAGTTCCCAACTCTAGCAGACGAATTGATACCCGAGTAAACCGCGCTGATGGATCTGTAACGTGGATTGCTGTTACACTCACCAATTTATTGCACGAAACAGATGTGCGTGCCATCGTTCTAAACTATAGGGATGTAACTAACCGCAAGATTCCCGAATTTGCCCTACAGCGAAGCGAGGAACGACATCGACTGCTATTTGAGCGAAACCCCGGTGCTATGTGGCTGTGCGACCCAAAAACACTCGGATTTTTACAGGTAAACGCCGCGGCTGTGCAAAAATACGGATATTCTGATGTCCATTTTGCACAAATGACGATACCTGATATCCTACCTCTAACCTCCCGTGAGGCCTTCCTTACAAAAACTCAAAATGCCCAGATCAACCTGCCAACGTCGCTTGGCACGTGGTCCTTAATTGCATTTGACGGTTCGATCATTGATGCTGAGCTATATGGTAGTCGCCTTGTTGAGCACTCCGGCGAGATGCTTTTAATTATGGCGGTAGATGTTACGCAGCAGACCATAGCCCACAGAGAAATGGCAAGCAGCAACCTGCGCGTTCAACGCCTTCTGGAGGAAGAGCAAGAGCGCTCCGAGGTGCTTCACGCTCTGGCGGACGCGGCGATTGAAATTAATATCTGCAAAAATACTGAGGAACTACTACAACGTGCAGCAGATTATGCCCGCCGCCTTACTCATTCCGATATTTCAACTGTTCGCCTCACCGTTGCTGGTCACAGCCCGCAGGATTTTGCGGTTCATTCTACTATTCTAGACTCTTCAGAAGTCGTGGAACAGCTGAATGTGGCCGATAAAAATGAATCAGGAGTGGCTACGCTTGGACGCACATTAGAACCTCGCCAACCTGATGAATTAGATGCCTTGCATACCGGCGATAGTGACGTAGAAAATCAAGCGGGGGCACCAGGCGAGGCATCGTCGAGGTTGACTGTTCCACTTAATGACACTCAGGGCGAATTTGTAGGTGAGCTTGAGGTATTTCGGCAAAGTGGGGTGGTGTATTCAGGCGATGATGAAATCGTCCTAATTCAGCTTGCTCACATGGTGACTGGCAGTCTTCAGAACAAAATACTGGTTGCTCATCTAACCGAGAATTCTGAACAATTACGGAAGAGTGAGCAGAGATATGCTCTTGCAGTTGAAGGATCTAATGACGGAATTTGGGACTGGATCATTGAGACAGATAAGGTAATCCGTTCTCCTCGCTTCCTTACCCTCTTAGGTATGGAAAGCAATACAGCCATTGAAGAGCGCCTTGCGTGGTATGAACGAATACATCCTGAAGATCGTGATCGCGTTGAGAAGGCACTTAACGATCATCTACAATATCATGCGCCGTACGATGTGGAAATGCGAGTTATGACCTTTTCGGGCGAGTATCGGTCATTTAGGTCCCGCGGGCAGGCGGTGTGGAATGAGGAGGGGCAACCGGTACGGATGGCTGGCTCATTCACAGACCTTACAGAAAGAAAAGCGCTGGAGGCGCAACTGTTACAGGCACAAAAGTTGGAGAGCATAGGGCGCCTCGCAGGGGGAATTGCACACGACTTTAACAATATGCTCACAGGTATTCTTGGGTTTGGCGAATTGGCACAGCTTAAACTGGACGAAGGCTCAACGGACGTGCGGGATGACCTTCGGCAAATAGAGGCAGCAGCGTTGCGGGCAGCTGAGTTGACATCGCAATTACTAGCCTTTGCACGTAAGCAAATTATAACACCGCAAACAACTGACCTTAATGACCTCGCTAGAAGCACACGGGGAATGCTAACCAGGCTTATTGGTGAGACTATCACTCTACAAGAAGATCTGCAGCCAGGGATATGGATGGTGAACATTGATCCTGGCCAGTTTCAGCAGGTTCTTGTTAACCTTGCGATAAACGCGCGCGATGCAATGCCAGATGGCGGGCAGCTTCTCATTGAGACGGCAAACGTCGTGCTAGATAGCGACTATACGGCGCTGCATAGTACCGTTCAGCCTGGTGAGTACGTATTGCTAGCTGTTACAGATACTGGTATTGGCATGAATGAGAGCACTAAGGCACTCATATTCGAGCCGTTCTTTACTACGAAGGAGCGTGGAAAGGGCACAGGACTTGGACTATCAACGGTTTATGGTGTAATTAACCAGAACCAGGGGCATGTTCACGTTTACAGCGAACCAGGGCAGGGAACCACCTTTAAGTGTTACTTTAAGCGTGCCTACGAAGACACCGCCCCTTACACACCGCCAATTGAGGCTTCACTTCCGGTTGGTGGAACCGAGCGTGTGCTTCTTGTTGAGGACGATGCCCTGGTGCGCCAGTTCGCATATTCGGCGCTGGTTTCCGGTGGCTACATGGTAACAGCCGTCGATTGTGCGGCAGATGCACTCGCCCTTGTTTCGTCACAGAATGTTCCATTTGATGTTGTAGTCACCGACGTTGTCTTGCCTGGATTGGGTGGTAAGGACCTTGTCGATCAGCTATTGGTGTTGAATCCCAAGTTGCGCGTACTATTCGTGTCGGGATATACCGAGAACTCGATCGTTCACCACGGCGTTCTTAAGGCAGGTACCAGTTTTCTATCTAAGCCATTTACGGTCTCGTCGCTACTTTCAAAGTTAAGAATTCTCATCGACGCCACATAGTACAGGAGTTTGCTGTGTCTAATCCAAAGGCTATGGTGTGCCGATCGCGCTTGATCCGTACAGTGCCTCGATAATTGCCGCCTCAACCAACGAGGGCATGGGGTTGTCCCTTCGGATGTCCAGTTTGTGAGATAGTGGCGTGGTGCGGTTGCACATAAACCGAGGGACCCGAAGGGTATTGGGTGCAGCTGCGTGGAACAGGAACGGGTGGCACAGGTAGATATCACCAGCTCGCCCAGTTGTCTCAACTACCTGAAGTTCCGCGCCATCCTCGTCCATGTAGGAAATCTTCATAAAGCGTTCTACTCGGTCACCGCTTTCGTGCCACTTCCTGAACCCTGCGGGCCAGGAGTTGCTCTCTTCTGTGTTTAGCGTATTAGTGAGGTCCTGGAGCCAGAGACTATCCTTAATGCATAATGATATTGCGCTGTTCAACACTAATGGTTCTGATTGTTTTGCGAGGAAGCGTGCAACCACCTGGTGAGAACCTGATGCAGCGAGTGTGGCTCCCCCGTGGCTTTCGATATCCGAAAAGAAGCAGAGTAGCAGAAGGCCCTGGTCACCCGCATCTACAGTATGCTGAAATTGGATGCCATCCCAATGCCAGCCGCCAGTGGAGACTGTCCACTCTGCGTCTGCACCCACCGAGAAATTTACGGGCCACCATCCCCAGCCATCCTGTACGTCCCGCGTAGTCCACCTGCCAACACCAACCAGTTCATCTACCACCTTCTTAAGCCGCTCGGTTTTACATTCACGAAATGCAGGTGTATCGTACGTTTCCGCCAGGTGAATCATTGGTTTCGTCCAGGTCGCCGGAACCTCGGGATCGGCGCCCATCTCTTTTACCCGCCTCCACACATCCTGCTGTGCACGTATTGCTGCCTCATGGGGGAAGGCCTCGCCAACTCGTACGTATCCGCGTTTTACAAATTGACTTCGTTCGGCTGGTGACAGAATTCTTGGTTCCATTCGCACTCTCTCTATTTAGTGGATTACATTAGAATTCGTCGCGAGTTGAACGATACCTTCCAGTTCGGAAATTAAATCAAAATTAAAGCAACTTCCCCGCCAAAAAAAGGATAAGTAATCCGTAGTTTCATAACAACCAAAAACCTAAGCGCTACTTGTGCAATGTAATGGTCAACAAGGCGGGATCTTCATAGGTACTTGCTTACAGGTCGCCGATGATAATCCCATTTGCGTAGAACAGAACGTTGGGGTATGGCGTGGACTAATCAAGTTCTACATAGAGAATGAGTAACGATTTGTTGATGCGGAAGAATTAGATACGCGGACGCGAGAACGAGAGGGAGAGAAGCACAAATCTAACCTAATAATTACCCTTATTTAAAAATAGCGGAGGGGGGACTCGAACCCTCGACACTACGGGTATGAACCGTATGCTCTAACCAACTGAGCTACTCCGCCAAAACAACAGTCGACCTGCGACCGCGCATATCAAACTTCCACAAGTATACCAAAAAACTGCGGCAGAATCAACCCATGTTTCCTGGTCCCGTTCCGCTGCGTTGTAACCTACTCTGTTATTTTATCTTTGTTATAGTTGACAAATGGCTGAAACCGGAGCTCTCT
>JAJZFK010000323.1 GCA_021805405.1 bacterium | reverse complement strand
AGGAGACCTGCAGTTGCGCCGTTGCATAATGCCTGTTTCCCAAATTCCACCTATTACTTCGTCTGCCATTATACCCTTACCATAAACTGTGCACACTAAGTTAGCCGCAGCACCCCAATGGTCCACGTTTCCGGTCGTGCAAAGGTAGATAAAGGGAATGAACGTAACTGTTGTTGGGCAACTGCTAAATGCAAGTTGCATGTTTCTGCAGAAATTCTGATCGTGCGCTGTGGTGTGCACTGCCAAAAACGTCAGATATGTTTGTAATTCGTGCTAAGGACTCGCGTGTTGGGTACAATTAGGTTCAACATAACAGACAGGTTCTAACGATGTGCTCCCAATGCTGAATCATTAGCCGCACTAGTTGCAGGACCGTTCTGATTTGCACGCAGCAGTGCGAGATTATAAGGAGACATGTAGTGATTCACTGGCAGAGGACGGTTACATGCGGTGTGCTGACAGAAGCCAACATTGGGCAGCAAGTAGTGCTAAACGGCTGGGTACATAAACTGCGGACGTTTGGTGACCTTGTATTCATCGATTTACGCGATCGAACCGGCCTGGTACAGGTGGTAGTCGACAAGCAGCACAATCCGGAGCTTGTGCCAATTGCCAATGCTTTGCGCAGTGAATTCGTAGTCGCTATTTCGGGTACGGTAGCCGCGCGCCGCCCCGGCACAGAAAATACAAAATTGGCAACCGGTGGCATTGAGGTTGCGGCTGCAGAGATTGAAACACTCAACTCGGCGAAGAGTATGCCGTTTCCGCTAAGCGACGAAGACCAGATGACTCAGGTAGACGAGACTCTGCGCGTTAAATACCGCTACCTTGATCTGCGACGGCCCCGAATGTACCAGATGCTGCAGATGCGGCACCGGGCCGTTAAAATTTTGCGCGATATACTGGACGCTGAGGGTTTTCTGGAAATTGAGACGCCTATCTTTACCAAATCAACCCCAGAGGGCGCACGTGATTACCTTGTACCCTACCGACTACAGCCCGGGCACTTTTATGCGCTACCGCAGTCACCGCAGCAGTACAAGCAACTACTGATGGTCGCAGGCGTAGACCGCTATTTTCAGGTTGCACGCTGTTTTCGAGATGAAGCGCAGCGTGCGGACCGCCAGCCGGAGTTTACGCAGCTCGATGTAGAGATGTCATTCGTTACCCAGGAAGATGTACTCGCTATTGCAGAGAAGGTGACTGCCGGAGTTGTGCAGCAGATTAGCGACAAGAAAATGGACCACCCATTTCCGCGCCTTACCTATGACGAGAGCATGGATCTGTACGGAAATGATAAGCCAGACCTCCGTTTTGGCCTTACGCTTAAGGACCTTGGCGACCTTGCAGCGCAGTCTAGTTTTGCACTTTTCAAGACAGTACTCGATGCCGGAGGCCAGGTGAAGGCGGTTAGGTATCCTGGTGGTGCCAAGCTCTCGCGAAAAGAAGTAGATGAACTGGCAGCTTTCTGTCGCGAGTTTGGAGCAGGCGGCCTTGCTACTGTTGCGGTAAACGAAGCAGGTGTTGACGGAATGAAGTCTGCACTCTCGAAGTTTTTTGAGCCTGAACAGTTGCTCGAGATCGCTATGCGCTGTGAGGCGGAGCCGGGTGACCTCATCTGCATAGTGGCAGATGCAAAGAGAAGTATAGTGGCAGCCGTGCTTTCACGGTTGCGGTTGGAAATTGGTAGGCGGTGCGGTCTTAGGGATCCTTCTCGGCTGGCATTCTGCTTCGTAACGGACTTTCCTCTGGTGCAGTGGAATGAGGATGAGCAGCGGTGGGATGCAGAGCATCATCCATTTACCATGCCACGTTCCGAGCATATGCAGTACCTTGAATCGGATCCCGGTAAAGTGCGTGCGCTATGCTACGACTTGGTCTGCAACGGGCAGGAGTCGGCCTCTGGTTCTATCCGTATTCACCGTGCTGATATTCAGGCGCGAGTGTTTGCCCTGCTTGGAATTGACGCAGAGCGGCAGCAGGAGCGATTTGGACACATTCTTGAAGCGTTCTCATTTGGTGCACCGCCTCACGGTGGATTCGCTTCCGGCATCGACCGGCTGATCATGAACCTGCAGGATGAGCCCAACATTCGCGAGGTAATGGCGTTTCCGAAAATGGGGCTTGGGTATGATCCACTCATGGATGCGCCATCCACTGTGGATGCGGACCAGATGCGGGAACTTGGGCTTACTGTTACAAAGAAGTCAAAATAGCTTCACAAGGGAGAGACGAAGATGAAATTGACCAGGCAGCGAGCTTTACGGCTGCTTTGTGGGGCCGCTAGTGTAGCAGGTGTGATCCTGCTACACTCAGCCTCGGCACAAACCCAGTTTGAGATGAGTCAATCCGCGGCTCAGCACCTTGTAACTGCAAATCGCGAGCTTAATGTTCTCGTTGCCTCAATCCGTAAGCAGCTTGGTCCCACCGAATTGAAGCTCTTTCAACAGTCGCAGGCAAGCTGGTATGCATTCCGGACGCAGGATGCAATGTTTCGGGCCTCACGGTATCAAGGCGGTTCGCTATACCCAACGGAATTCGCAGCGGTTCAGGCAAGCATTACCAATGAGCGAATTGCCGAGCTTCGCGAAATTGTCAAGAACCTGAAGGCAGGAACCGGACACGCACAGTAGCGGTAGTGGTGTCCGGCCGCGTCCTGGCAGGAGCGACGTGATATCTGGTGTCACTGCAGGTAGACCCGCATAGTATGCAGATGCATACATTTCCGGTGAAGCGATGGGCAAGGCAGTTGTGATACAACAACGCCTTGCCTCAGCAGACCGCACGGCAGCGCAATTACGTATCAATGTTTTTGCAATTCGGCATGAATGGATTCTCATTCAGTGAATTGCGTCTTAACGCGGACTTCTACCACTTACAGTGGGATGGACAAGAGGCTTCTAGGGTTCAGATGCCCATAATCCGTCTTACATTAACAGGCTAACCGGGTTGCTTACGGACCAGGGAGCAGTGGCAGAGATATGGTTGGATGGCACAGATGGTGAGAATACAAATGGCAAGTTATAGGCTTACGACTTTCAGGCATTCCAGATGATAAAAACAGGCCTTTAGCCACCTTTCGCGATTTTTGCACCGGCACAGATGCCTGGTCATGTCCGTTGGATAGGGAAAATCTGGGACCAGCAGTGGATCCCTGTTGTGCCCGGTTTAATCGCAACTTATACCTCAGTTTGCGGCTTCTGAATGGACCACCAGATCAGGATTGTGTGACCTATAGCACGGATGTCGAGCATCTAAAATCTATAGCGGAGTTGCCCATTTAGACATTTACCGAGAAACTCGTCATCACTGTAACCAGCCGAAAAGTAGTATCGCAGCATCTGAATCGTCCTTCCGCCGCGGTAGGCCAGAGTATCTAGAGCTGGTGGTCACGTGAAGCCAACGACAGTGCCCCGCCGCTCACCGCGCATCTAGGCAAGGCAGGCATATTCAACACGTCCACCTCGCCGCAAAGATAGAGCTTGGGCCGTTTGTTGCGAACATTACGCACGATGTAGAAGTTGATGGCAACTGGGTAATAGTTGTAATTGCAACAATAACAGGCTGTTAGCAGCTGGAGAGCTTTCCTTCGGTAACCGCCTAACGCGCACGGCTTACAATCTATAAGTGCCTGCGTGTGCCCATTCCTAAAAGCATGGGGTTGTGCAGCGGTTAGTGAGTTTTGGTGTTAGGAAAGTTCAGCGCCAGCTGGCCGTTCTAAAAGAATATTCATTGCATTTGCCGGTTGATACCCTTGAAATAGAATGCCATAGAGAGCTTTGCACAATGGCATAGGCACGGAGTGTTTATCGGCCATCTGCAAAAGTACATGGGTGGTAGGAACACCTTCTGCCACCTGTCCAAGTTCAGCCAAGACGGCCTCTAATGTGCGGCCAGTACCAAGCGCTAACCCAACGCGGTAGTTACGCGAGAGTGTACTTATAGCCGTGGCAATTAGGTCCCCAACGCCCGAAAGGCCTAGGAACGTATGTGGCTCTGCGCCCATAGCCGTGCCCAGCCGCATCGCCTCCGCCAGACCCCTGGTCATCAGTGCCGCCCTGGCATTGTCTCCCATCCCTAGGCCCTCGCAAACGCCGGCCGCGATTGCAATGACGTTCTTGATGGAACCACCAAGTTCTACGCCTACTATATCGTGATTGGTATATACCCGGAATGTGGGCAGGTGCCTGCGGGTGAACGCGTCTTGCACCGCCTGGCGTGTGGGCAGGGATAACGATGCCGCTACCGCTGCTGCTGGCAAGCCACGAGCAATTTCTACCGCAAGGTTAGGGCCAGACAGCGCCGCAATTCGATGGCTATGGGTGGGCAACACCTCTGCCAACACCTGAGACATTCGCAATCCCGTGGATTCCTCAAGACCCTTCGCAGCCGAAACGAGCACCGTTTCTGGTGCGAGCAAGTCCTGTGCAAGTTCTGCGGTCGTCCTCACAGCGTCGCTTGGAACTGCCCATATCACAATTTCGGCATGGTGTAGGGCCTGTGCGATGGATGACGTCACAATTACTCTGTCTGGCAGCGCAAACCCCGGAAGGTACCGCTGATTTTCTCGCCGAGTGGTGAGATCCGCTACCAGCGCTGCATCACGCGCCCATAGGCTGCATGACCATCCGTTTTGCGCAAGCACAAGAGAGAGCGCAGTACCCCAGCTTCCTCCGCCAAGCACAGCTGCGCGCGGCAGGGGGAGTGTCATACTCAATTTGCAGCTACCTCTCGTGAATTCTTTGGGCAGCCATTTGCCCAATCAGCTGCGTCGAGTATCTGCCTCATTTCCATGCAACTATAATTAAGTTTGAACGCGTGATCTACGATGTCATTCAAATCTACTCCGTACCAGTTTCGCTTTTGAGCCTGCGCAAGCCCCGCCACGTTTATGGGTGCAATTATGCGAGCAATATCGTCTGCAAGCCTGTTAGCACCGTCACCGCCATGGCAATATCCGTCTAGGTTCTCCAGCAGTTCAAGCATCTCCGTTCGGAACTGCGATCGGTCGAGGCTCATGAAGCCGTTTGCCAGGTCGCTGCGTCCTACTCGGCGGGCGGTTTCTGCAAACGACACTCCTGCAAAATAGAGCATCGTAAGCGGCCCAAACAGCCTCATGTCATGCATTGTCCTGTAGCATCCGCCAACAAGCGCGGCAGTACAATCTGCCTCGTCCAGCGTGACACTGCTGTATGCAGCCAGGTCCGCTTGTAGTCCCTCTTTGTCGATTATGTTCAACAGTCGCTGTATTCCCAACAGCGTCAACGGTATCCCGGTGCTGAAAAGTGGGTCAATGGAAGCTGCTGCAGAGGGCAGCATCGCCCAGCCCGCGCCCGCTGCAGCTTGCGCGCGCCACGCGAGTTTATCTACCATAGTGAATGTGCGCACAGGCGTGGCATCATGAAACAGGCGCTTAACCTCTGGGAGCATTCCCAGCACTTCGGCCCATGTATCGGCCGGAGACACAGCGCTCAAGTGCTCTCGTTTAAACGCCTCGGTGATTACTGCCCCGGCGCTAACAATACCATTATCAAAGCGCAGTGACCATATCCAGCCACCGGGAAAGATGTGATGTACAGCTGCCCAGTCTGGCGGGTAGGGAGCACCTCTAGGTGGTTGTGCGCAAACCAATGCTACGTCCTTAAAGTGTGAGTAAACCGCAGTGGTATTTGGCAGAGCTGCAAATGACTGTTGAGGCATGTCCAATGACTTGGCGATGTTACCGCGTGGTCCGCTGGCATCCACTACTAGCTGGGCATGGGTACATTCTGAAAACTCTGGTGTTTGTACGCGAATATTCCATCCGTCGTCGCACTGCTTAAGTGATGCATTTGCCCGGTCAAAATAAGCGACATCTCTACTAACGGCAACATCACAGAAAAACGCGTCCACTTCATCCCGCATCCAGTGCATATCCGCCATTTCATTACATGGGCTTGCTGCCACGAGAAGTTCGTTTTCGCGCCCACTACGCCTACAGGCATTAAGCGGGTGAGAGTAGTAGGTAAAACCACGCTTTAAGCCGCATGTTAAATCCGGCAGAAACTGTTTCCATGTTCCATAGCTTGTAAGCGGAAGCAGTTCTCTAAGGCCATATGTCTGGGCGATCTCTTCAAGAACCAGGTTAGCTAAAGGTGAAGTCGATTCTCCGATGGCGAAGCGCGGGTGCTGGCTTCTCTCTAAAAGCAGAACGCTAAAGCCCAGTGCAGCGGCGCAAGCTGCAAATAAGGACCCGCCAAACCCGGCACCAAGCACGGCAATATCGTATGAGGATTTCATGTCTCTATTCTATACATTGTTTGTAGCCGTGTCAATGCCCCGCGCCACGATTTGATATTCTAAAACAGGTTATTTGGGGCGAATGCGAAGCGTGATGGGGCTGTAACCTTTCATTTGGCCCGTTGGTGCCCAGGCTCTAAGGGTGCGGAACCGTAGTCCGGATTGTGGACGCGATTAGAGTTCAGTGTTTATTCCCCATAGCGGCGTATATTGTGCCCTATGGTTCTGTTCCTGCGCGAAACTTGACCGAAAATAGTAAACTATGTTATCAGGCAGGTAACGGAAAGGAATTGATTATAGATGACGTATGACATAACTCTGATACCAGGGGACGGAATTGGTCCTGAGGTGTCAGATGCTGCGGTTAGAGTGGTGGAGGCAACCGGTATCTCGGTAAACTGGCACCGGGTTGAAGCTGGTGCCGAGTGCGTAGCCAAGTATGGTACCCCCGTTCCCGACGAAGTAGTAAGCTCCGTTATAAACAACAGGGTGGCGCTTAAGGGGCCCATCACCACTCCCATTGGCGTAGGTTTCGCTAGCGCAAACGTTATGCTGCGGAAGCGGCTCGGCTTGTACGCAAACATTCGGCCCGCACATACCATGCCTGGCGTGAAATCGCGATATGACAATGTTGACCTGGTGGTGATTCGCGAAAATAGTGAAGACCTCTACTCGGGCCTAGAACACATTGTGATCCCTGGCGTGGTAGAGAGCCTGAAGATAATTACTGAGAGCGCGTGCACGCGAATAGGCAAATATGCGTTTGAATATGCTCGCCGTAACAGGCGAAAGAAGGTAACCGCGGTACACAAGGCGAACATCATGAAACTTGCGGACGGCCTTTTTCTGGAGTGCCTGCGACGTGCTGCGCGCGAAGCACCCGAAATTGGCTATGAAGAGATGATTGTAGACGCCACGTGCATGAACATGGTGCTTAACCCAGAGCGATTTGACGTTATGGTAATGGAGAACCTCTACGGAGACATCCTTAGCGATCTTGCATCTGGCCTTATTGGTGGGCTGGGCTTAACGCCTTCGGCAAACATTGGGGAGACAGGTGCGGCCATGTTTGAGGCAGTTCATGGTTCCGCGCCGGATATTGCAGGGCGCAACATTGCAAATCCTATAGCGCTCATTCTCTCCGCCGCACTTATGCTAAGGCATCTTGCAGAATTCGAGCAGGCTGCTCGCATAGAAGCCGCCGTACAAAGAGTACTTTCTCAGGGAGACGTTCGCACGAAGGATCTGGGCGGAGATTCAACGACTACACAGATGACAGACGCTATTATTGCGGCACTGTAGTTTTACTGGCAACGAGGGGCCCAGAACCTGGGCTCCCGTTTACTTTGTTCTGCTTAGCGCGGAGGGAGCAGTGAATCGAGGCTTGGTAGCGTTTCGGGAGCATCGCTAGCGCTGCAGTTTTCTTCCAGTATCTGGTCGAAGACCTCTTTGCGGTGCACCGTAACATTTCTTGGTGCGCGTATGCCTATGCGTACCTGTTCGCCTCGAACTTCCAATACCGTGATTTCAATATCATTGCCGACCATGATAGATTGGTCGGGCTTGCGGGTTAAAACCAGCATCTGTCGCCCTCCATGGCACCGAATGCAGGGAATCGTTGACGGCGGGAAGAATACATCCCTGTTATACCAAACAACGCCGTCAAAAAGTCGTTAAATGCATTGTCGGTATATTTAGTACTATTCTACAGTATTTTTGTGCTGCTTGAAGGAGAATATTGATGCGGAGGAGTCCATTTGTAAGAATCTCCATTTTAATGGTGGTTCTACTTGTGTTTAAAATAAACGCGTATTCCCAGGTGATCCGCAGTTTAGACCTCACAAGCACTGCAGCTTTGGTACCTGGCGCACCGCATCATGACATCCGTCGGATAACGGCGAACTCGCAAGGGCTCGTAGTAGATGTAGACGGCCAGGATCCATATTTTTATCTCAAGCCGCATGATTATCCCGCTAATGCACCGCTATGGGTTAGATTAACGTTCGTATGCCCTAAACCTGGCACTGGGCGATTTTACTACTTTCATCATCAGGAGACCGAAAGTGATGATGTTCATTATGATGCACTAGGGGGGGAGCAGGTTGTCTTCCTGCCGTTACCGGCCATTGGAGCGCATACGTTCTTCCGCGTAGATCCGCCTCCTGGCCAGTATACTTTTCTTCTAAAGGCAGTCTCGGTAGAGTTTCGAACTATTAACTTTGCACCTAAGTGGCCGCCATCAACTGTTCCCACTTTGGGACGGCATCCGTTGCAGATTCATTCGGGTGGGCTTCAGATATTGCAGGCCCATCATGAATTGGGAGCCTTCGAGGTAAATTACGACGGTTATCGTATGGCATGTGGACAGGTTAACGAACAGATAGGTTACGTTTTTAACGGTAAGCCAGTCTTTTTCGACCCGAACAGTGAAGGAATCACGACGGTTGTTCAGGAGCAGGGCGTACTTCACCTGCGCACGATAGCAATAGATCCTAACGGGGCCCGATGGGAGATACATCAGAATTTTCGCGGTCGGCCCAACGAATCTATCGAAGTAGATTGTTCAGCTCAGGTAAGCGAACCACGAGACCTGTTGTATCTGCCATTTTTTGTAATGCTTCCTGGGTTAGGATCCTTTGGCACGCAGCGGGAGCAGGCGCTATTTAGTGGTTTAGAGTATTTGAATAACGTCGACCCTAGCAGCAGCGAGAAGGACATCAAAGGTCCGGAGGCGCTCCGACAGATTCCGCCTGCCCATGATATCACATTTCCACTTATGGCACTTGCT
>JAJZFK010000243.1 GCA_021805405.1 bacterium | reverse complement strand
AGGTGGACAGCGGGTAGCCATAATTGATTGGGAATGTTTTATGTGGCGACGGAGCGGCATACGAGTTGCTGGAGGCATAAGCATGCAGCGGGCCCTCGTGATGAGGGCCCGCTGCAAATTGAGAGGAAACCTACGGTGAGCTTGAGCTGGCGTTTGGGTCTGGAAGAGCAGGGGGCGGCTGTGCCAGGAGCATCGTGAGCCGGGCTGCAGTGGAAGTCTTCATTCCCGCTAGTACATGTGCTACTTTGCGGCCGTCCATCTGGCGGAGAAGTGCCACGACTTCCGGTTCTGGAAGCTGGGATATTATCTTGTCGATGGTTGCCGAGTCCATGTTGCTGTAAACGTCGGCAAGTTTTGCTATCTGCTGTGGATCTGGCGGCGCCGTGGTTGCGGCGCTGCTGGCAGCTGCGGCCTGCTTGGCTTGCTGTTGCTGCTGTGCCTGCCAGTTAGCACGTTCCGTATCAAATGCCTGCCGTTCGGCCGCGAGCGCCTGTTTCTCGGCCGCCAGTGGGTCTGCGACTGCCGAAGCGCCCGTCACGGGTGCCGCACCTGCCGCAGGTGCCTTAGCGGCTGTAACTTTATGCACGGGCTTTGGAAGTGGTTTAACACCGGTGAGGCGCATTATCCTACCAAGTGGGCCCTTTTCTGCAGCCCATTTGTGGCCCGGCAAAATCGTTGTATGGGCCAACCCTATGAAGGCACCCACGCCGGCAACTAGCGGTACTATGAAAATTATAATCAATTTGAAGACTTTTGGCATAGAAATCCAATCCTCTCTGGCAAGTGCCAGCTACTGGCCCAACATGTGGAGAATATTGCGAACATATTTCTGCGTCTCTGGAAACGGTGGAACCCCGTTAAAACGGCTAACTGCGCCAGAGCCTGCATTGTAGGCGGCTAAGGCAAGCGGGATGTCGCCCTGGTACTTTTTGAGCAGAGTAGAGAGTAACTTTGTGCCTGCCGCAATGTTCTGCTCCGGATCGAAAGGATCCGATACGCCGAGCGATCTTGCCTCCTCGGGCATGATCTGCATAAGACCTCGTGCGCCCTTGGAGGAAACGTCGTTTGCGTTACCGCCGGACTCTTGCGCAATCACCGCGCGAACGAGGTTGGGATCGAGGCTGTTAGCTCCTGCATACTTGCTAATGAGACCCTCAATATAGGGCGAAAACTGTGGACCCTTGAGTGTAGGCAGGTTACCTGCGGTCGCTAGCAACGAGCCGAAGCTCGAAGAGTTTGGCGCTGGGGTAACCGCTGCACTCGCACCTGGTACGTTAATCGGCATATCCGGTGATGTCTGCTGCGGGTTATTCACTGATAGCATGTCGTGAATGCGAGATTCTATTGCCTGTATCCTGCCAAGAGCAGCATTATAGTCGCTTAGCATGTTCTCTGTTCCTCCTCGCGCAGGGCAGCCGCCGCCTCCTGCCGCTTTCGTCCTGCCTGTTGTGTGGCCAGCTCATCCATTGAGACTTGTTCCTGCCGATTGAACTCAGCGTTGTACCTCTGCAAATCCCTGTTCTTAAGGTGGCTTACCGATTCGCGCGCCTGGCTCGCTTTCACTAGTTCCTGTCGGTACTCTTCCGCTACCAGCCTTGCGGTATCTGCCACGCGCTGCTGCTGCTCAATCGTGGCGGCTAGAACTCCCAGGTACCGTTCTCTATCTAGCCAGGACGCGGCGTCTATGCGTTCACCGGTGGTAGTTCCTGCTCGTTCTGCTAGCGCTATGTTGAACCGGTCCCGCGAACTCTGCAGCATTCGTAAGGACAGGGCCAGCCTACCTTGTGCTACCGAAAATGCCTGTTCGGCCTGTTTCTCCTGTGCGGCGCGTACCACCAGCAGGGTCTCTAAACGGAATTTGAATCTTCGCATAGACGTTAAGCCGGCATCTGCGAGAGCAGCGCCTTCAGCGTATCAAAATAGGAACTTGTTTCATTCACCGACTGGCGCAAGAAGGCTTCTATGGTGTTAATTTTTGCCCTGGCGCGATCAACGCGAGGGTCGCTTCCGTCAACGTATGCGCCAATGCGGATGAGGTCTTCAGCATCACGATATGCCGCAAGCAGTTCACGTAGCAGGCCCGCAGATTTTAACTGTTCGGCCGGCACTATTTGCGGCATTACCCTACTTACCGACTGAAGTACATCAATGGCAGGGTAGTGGCCCCTGTGCGCAAGCTCCCGTGATAGCACAATGTGTCCATCGAGGATCCCGCGCACCGCATCCGCGATGGGTTCATTCATGTCGTCACCGTCTACAAGCACGGTGTAAATTCCCGTAATGGAGCCATCACCGTTAGATGCTGTACCGGCACGCTCGAGTAGTCGCGGCAGCATTGCGAAGACGCTGGGAGTGTATCCACGAGTCGCAGGCGGTTCTCCAATGGCTAACCCTACTTCACGCTGTGCCTGCGCAAGCCTTGTGATCGAATCCATCATGAGCAGAACATTCTTGCCCTGGTCGCGAAAATACTCCGCAATGGCCGTCGCCGTAAATGCGGCCTTTATGCGAACCAGCGCGGGCTGATCGGACGTCGCTACAACCACTACAGACCTTTGGCAACCCTCTGGCCCTAAACTCTCTTCTACAAAGTCGCGTACTTCGCGTCCACGTTCGCCCACCAGGCCAATGACGTTTACGTCTGCGTTGGTATTGCGCGCAATCATGCCCATAAGCGTAGATTTGCCCACACCAGAGCCTGCAAATACGCCCATGCGCTGTCCCTGGCCAAGTGTGAGCACACCGTCTAGAGCACGCACTCCAACCTGCAGTGGATGTTTCACTCGTGGCCGTGTGAGTGAATTAGGTGGCGTGGCGTTTACAGGTGTGAAGTCACACAGGTCCAGGGTGCGGCCGCCATCCATTGGAACACCTAGTCCATCCAGCATCCTTCCCAGCAGGGCGTCGCCTACTGCAACCTGGTGCGCCTGCCTGGTGGCTACCACTTCACTGCCAGGTTTTATTCCATCCATAACGCCAAGCGGCATGAGTAGCACGCGGTCGCCCCTAAAACCTACCACTTCGGCAAGAACAGGTGGGTTATTGGTATCATGGTGACTGGTGCGGTCATGAAAAATGCGGCAGATTTCGCCTACCATCGCCCGCGGTCCTATAGATTCTATTACTAGCCCAATAACCTGGGCAACCATGCCATTGTGCTTTACAGGGTCAAAACGTGACAGTCGCGTGCGATATCTTTCGAGATCTACACGTGGCACAGAAACGGTTGGAAGGTTTTCGGTAGAAATCATAATGCACCGTCCTGCCCTTTATCACGCCTCAATTTGAGGTCTTGAACCGCTTCGGCAAGCTCCTCGAGCTGGTTGTTTACACGCGCATCAATTGTTCCCGATGAGGTGTCGGCTATGCAGCCGCCTCGATCAACCCGTCGGTCTTCTATGATATCGATGTGGTTAAGTCCATCCACCAGAGAGAGTAGCTCTTCGCGGTGCTCTCGTATAGACTCCAGATCATCCGGGTTAACGCGGATACGCAGGGTGTTCGTGTTAGCTACGCGCCTCAGGGTATTTTGAACCATTGCAAGTGCGACGTCATGGGAGGCATCTACCTCCATTTTAATCACCTTACGTGTAAGTTCGAACACAAGATCAATCATGAGCGGCTCCTGTTGAACCCACAATTCAGCGCGCTGGTGCTCAATGAGTGTGACGAACGCCTGCACCGCCGCTCTAAACTCTTCGGTGCTCTGCCTGTGCATCTCCGTACCCCGTCGTTTTGCCTCATCCTCGCCCGCCGCAAAGCCCTGTGAATACCCCGCTTCATACCCGCGTGCCCGTGCCTGATCTTCCATCTCCTGGGCACGCAACCTGCTCTGGTTCATCAGCTCCTCGGCAGCCTTGAGGGTGTCGTGGCGCAGCTTAATGATTTCAGCCGGTTCAGGCGTTCCAGCCTGCAGGGCCGACTGCTCTCGTGAGGCGATTGCGTCCACTGCCTCAAACGCGACAGCAGGTACTGAACTACCCCGCGCAGGCATCGTTCCCCGCACGACCGTTGCCGGCGGAGCTGAAGTGTTGAGCTCTGGAGCTATGGTTTCAAACCAGTTGACAGGTATCGGTTTGGTCGTAGGCTGTGATACCCGCGGCGCCATTAGCGGCATGAACGTAACTTCGCGACGCTCGTCGGATGGAGTGCTCATTATACGATGATCTCTTCGCCACCGCCGCGGGCAACGACAATTTCGCCAGCCTCTTCAAGCCGTCGTATAATTCCAACGATTCTCTGCTGTGCCTCTTCTACATTGCGCAGGCGAACTGGCCCCATGAACTCCATGTCTTCCTTGAGCATGGAAGCAGCTCTTTCGCTCATGTTCTTGTAGATGCGGTTCTGCACTTCTTCCGTTACACCCTTCAGTGCCAGCGCGAGTTCCTTGTTGTCGACTTCTCGCAGCACCTTCTGAATGGAACCGTCGTCTAGCAGTACCACATCCTCGAACACGAACATCAGTTTCTTGACTTCGTCTGCAAGTTCCGGGCTGTTCTCGCTCAGGTTTTCAAGAATAGTCTTCTCTGTTGTGCGATCTACCCAGTTAAGTACCTCAACAAGGCTCTTGACACCGCCGACGGCAGAGAACGACTGACTGACAACCGCACTGGAAAGCTTCCTCTCCAGCACGCGCTCAATCTCACGAACCACCTCTGGCGGCGTTCTATCCATGATCGCGATACGGCGTGCTACCTCCGCGCGTAGTTCCTGCGGTAAACCAGATAGCACTGCAGCTGCCTGGTTGGGATTAAGGTGCGCAAGAATGAGCGCAATGGTTTGTGGATGTTCATCCTGAATAAACGAGAGCAGTTGGGACGGATCCGTTTTTTTCACAAAGTCGAACGGAAGAACCTGCAGTGCCTGCACGACTTTGCCTACCACCTCGGCAGCTCGGTCCGCACCAAATGCAGCTTCAAGTGCCTTACGGGCCTGATCAATACCGCCTTCCGAAATTACCTCCTGGGCCATGCACATCTCGCGAAATTCCGCGACAACCTGGCGTCGAATTTCCGGGTTCACGCGACCAAGGCGGGCCACTTCCAGGGTTAAGCCCTCCACCTCTTCGTCGCGCATATGTCGAAATATCTTGGCTGTTGCTTCCGCACCCAGGGCCACCATAAGGACCGCTGCCTTTTGCCGATTGGTAACCGCCGCTGTTTGTCCTCTCACGTCAATCTCCTTTTGTTCCCGTTACATGCGGACGCATTACTGAATGGATTCCTCTGTCAGCCACGATTTCAGCAGGACTGCCACCATTTCAGGTTTAGACCGCGACAGGTGCAGGATAGACTCCAGATTAGAGTCGAACGCCTCTTCAATCACCTCGAAGGTGTGAGGTTCGCCACCAGCGCCAGAGAGGGCAATTGCACCCGCTTCGCCGTCGCTTCCTGCCAAAGCACCTTCTGCCGCACCGGCGATCATCAAGCCACCGCCCATACCTGCACCAGCTCCGGCGAGAGCCAACTGTCCACCAGCCAACTGGGGCGCAGCGCGGCGAAGCGACTTGGCAAGTAGCAGGAAGCCTAACACCATGATGATAAACGGCGCCAGTATGCTAAGTATTTTCTGCATATTGCGCGAGTAGGCCGCTGCAGCCGCTGCAGAGGCAGCCGCCTGCTGTGCCGCATGGTTAAACGGTACCGCGGTAACTTCCACCATGCGAGATTGTGCAGGATCATTCGCAACATAGCCAATATTCGCCTGAATGAGCTGTTTTATCGCGGTTTCGATGGTGGGAAGCTGTGCTGCCTGAAATTTTGTAGAGTCCAGCATGACGCTTACGTCATACCGCTTGATCTGACCAGGAGCCACCGAGGTATCGGTGGTAGAGATGTTGGGCTGATCGGTTTCACCGGTCTGCTCGTGGTTGTAGTTACCGTTAGGGCTGGTAGTTGCTGCCGCATAGGTAGGTACTCCAGCACCACCAGGCGCACCGCCCATATTGCCAGCGGCCCCCACCTGTGGCATCTTGCCGCCGGCGCTACCCTGCCCGGTGAGCTTTTCGGTGTCGTCAAATTTTGTAACAGCAGCACCAGGCGTAGTTACCACGTCATGCTTCTTGATAACGTCTTGGTTTAACTCCAGGTGCACCAGCACACTTGCGGTGTTAGCCCCGAAGTCCTGATCTAGCAGGGACTGAAGCATGGACCGCTTTTGCAGTTCCATCGCGATTTCCTGCTTATGGAACTCATCTCCTTCCAGGCCGCCGGTATGCTGTCCATCCCACAGTAGCGTACCGTTCGAGTCGGTAACACTTACGTTTTTGTCGGTTAGCCCGGTGTAAGACATCTGAACTTCGCGAACGATGGCTCGTACATTCTCATCCGAGAGTTGTTGGCCCGGCTTAACCGTGATGAAAACAGCGGCAGATGCTGAATGGTGATCGACTACGAGGGGATCGTTGTTTGATGGTGCATAGGTTACCGTGGCTGACTGTACAGCATCCATGTTGGATATAACGCCACTCACCTGCTGATCGAGAGCGAGGAGGAGGCGCCTGTCCTGAATGGCCTGGGTATCACCGATGCTCCCGCCAGAGAGTATATCTGACGCGTTATTGGCGGTTGCATTGTTGCTCTGTGCAGGAAGGTTTTCGCTGAGCAGCTTCATTTGCCATTTGTCGTGATCCTGCGCGGGCACCTCAATGGCAGCACCCCCCTGGGTTATCTGGTAGGGGACACCTGCCTGGCTCAATTTGGATGTAATGGCATTTGCATCCTGAGCAGACAGATTTGAAAACAGCGGCACATAATCTGGCGTGCTGGCCCAGGCTAAAAACCCTACAAAAGCGATCACCACGCCCACCACGGAGGCTGCGAGGATGATCTGATTATTGCGGCCCAGCCGGTCCCACGTTTCGCGCACACGTTGGAGCACGGTTGTATCCTTCCTTCGTTCAGGCTGTTTCTTCCGCTATGTGCGGCCAGAACACCAGCCAGCTTAAATGGCTATAACGCTGCCGCCAGCAGTTTGGCGGCAGCACCAAAACAGGTGATTTCTAGATTGAGACCTGCATTAACTGGGTATAGCCATCTGTAATTTTGTTACGTACCTGTACTGCCATGTTGAGGGAGACACTTGCCTCCTCGCCGGCAATCATCACCTTATGCACGTCCATTGGTTCACCAGCGGCAAATCGGCTTCGCAAATCTGCGGCGTGAAGCTGCGCGTTGTTTACTTGCCCAATGGCACCTTCCAGCATCTGGCCGAAGGTCTGTCCGCCTGCAGCGCCGTTGGCAGTGGCTGCCGAGGTGGCCTGCCCGGCAAGTGCCGATGTGGGCGCGGGACCGACGGCACCTAGCAGGGAAGTTGCGGATGATATAGCGGTAACGGGGTTAATCATTGAATAATCCTCACGCGCTGCCAATACTTAAGGCGCGCATTTGCATCTGTTTAGCGTCGTCAATTGCGGTTACACCGCTCTCATAGGAGCGAGAAGCTGATATCATGTCAACCATCTCGATGATGGGGCTGACGTTGGGCATCTTCACGTATCCTTTGGCGTTTGCATCCGGGTTGCCAGGGTCGTACACACTTTTAAACGGTGTAGACAGATCAGGCGCAATGCTGCTCACTTCTACGCCGTTGCCTGCGGGGGAGCCAACCTGGCTGCCTGTAGCCGCAGCAAGCATGGCGGAAAACCCGGATGGTTGACGTTCCTGAAATGTAACGATCTGCCTTCGGTACGGCTGACCACTCGCGGTGCGGGTCGTGTTAACGTTCGCAATGTTGTTACTGATAACATCCAGGCGAAGGCGCTCTGCGGTAAGGCCAGAGGCGCTTATCTGAATGGCTGTTCCTAATGACATGGCTTTCCTCGAAGGTAGGTGGTGAATTACCTGCCTAATACTGCAGTTTTAAGATCCTGGAAATAGTTGGTAACCGACTGAACCAGCGTTTCATACTTGATCGTATTGATGGCGAGATCGGCATTTTCTACTTCAGGATCCACGTTGTTGCCGTCTGTGCGCATACTGGTTGAATTATCTGAAACCACTGTGGGCTTTATAGCGCTAATGGGCTGTTGCGGTACTGCGTATAGACCGCCAGCGCGCTGTTTGAGCGCTGCATCCAGTGCCGATTCAAACTGCACTGTCTGTCGTTTGTATCCCGGAGTGTTTACGTTGGCAAGGTTGTTGGCTATTACCTGCTGGCGTAATGTGGAGGCATTTAGTGCCTCGGTCATTGCGGTAAACGAGCTGTTTCCAAAAAGGCTGTCTAACATTCCCTGCTCCCTTTGGATGAAAAATCCAGCGGATTTGCTACCGGACTTCTCAATTGGCTTCTGCAGCCCATGTCGCACGTGACATTGCAATATGGGCTTACTGATTAAATTGTCGGCGCTTCATCCACCGGGCTTCAGGTGAAATTACTGGGTTTTGTAAAATGAGGGGTGATTAGTGCTTTTTGAGGACCCGTAAAAGTATTATCTTTTGGGAACCATTACTGGTTGAATTCCGTCTTAAAATATGTGTGGTTAGTGCGGAGGTTGCTAAATAGTACTAAAATTGCTTAATAGGCTTATGTTTGCTAAATGCATTTACTGAATAACCAAATAAGGGTAGGGGAAATCCGCGCCAAAACTAAATAGCGAGTAGATTGAATGGGAGAAACTAAGCTCCCATTTGAAAAGCCGAGGGCGTTCGAATTAGAAAATCGAACTCCTTCGGCTATTTTGATTCTTATCGTCGTTGATTCAGTTCGGTTATGCGAGGGCGCTCTTAAGGTGATCGATGTGACCTATATCGGTTGGGCAGACTTCGTACAGGTATGCAAGGTAGACCGAGACAAAATCTGCCATATAGACCAGCGAGAAAAGGCGAGAAAGCAAGGAGGTACCCTGCGAGGTAATCTCATGAACTGCTGCATCCGGAGCAATTATTTTACTGGTTACCTCGGTGCGGCGGGCAATGCGTTCATTCTCCACGCCTGCGGGATCGCGCAGGAAGATCACCGCCCACTTATCTGCCTGTTTTCTTGCCTGAACCCAGGCGAGGATTTCGTTATGGTTCTGTTCAGGAAGCACGTTTGAAAACGAGGCAATTTTAGTGTTCTCGTTGAATTGGCACTTCCACCGATAGGCTGCAACACCACGGTAGCCCTGAGTGCCATATACCACAGGAAT
>JAJZFK010000254.1 GCA_021805405.1 bacterium | reverse complement strand
GTAGGTTTGCTGGGTAAGCACTATTACGCCAGAGCCGTTTGCTGCGCTAAACTGCGCAGATACTCCTGTGCTGCTTGAAAGGTTGTTGATGTCGTTAAGGACAGTCTGTACACTGTCTGATGCGGCTACCTTCACGGTCTGGCCGTTGATGACGATCGTTCCACCGTTGTTGTTAACGTTCGTACCATTGGCAGTTGCAAGGCTGGAGTTCACAGTAGCATACGTAACGTTGCCAATAGAGATTGCTCTGGTAGCTACGTTATTTACCTGCATGCTAAGCGTGCCGGTTTGCGTCGCGAGGTTGTTAAATGTCCCACCGATGTTGATACCGGCAACGTCCTTGGTATTAACGATTGCCGCAGTGATACCCGATGTTCCATCGAGGAGGTGCTTCGACCCGAACTGCGTGTTCTCAGCGATGCGCTCGATGCTGCCAACTGCAGAGGATATCTGCTGTTGATCGGCCTGCACTGCCACCTGGTCATTAACACCAGTGTTGGCGGCGTGTACAGCAAGTTGGCGGATCGTGTCCAGCAGGCCACTGACCGACGAAAGGGCACCATCTGCCGTTTTAATGAGGTTGTTAGCATCCTGACTGTTTGCAACGGCCTGGTTAAGTCCGTTAATCTGGGCCTTCAAGTTCTCCGAGATGATGAGCCCTGATGGGTTATCGGCTGCAGAGTTTATGGCCAGGCCACTAGATAGTTTCTGAATGTCACCGGCAACTACACCCGAGATGTTGGACAAATTGCGTAAAGCGTCCATCGCGGTGACGTTGGTATTAATGTACAATCCCATTCCTGTCGGTCTCCTCCGTGAAATACCCAGGGGCACTCGCGTGTCCGATACCCGGCATCCTGCCGGATTGGGCTCCCGTTGTAGGGAATTTCTGTGCTAGATGTTTAAGTCGCCGTACGTGATTAAAACGGTCAACTCTGCAACTCCACAATCATTGTTGGTAAAAAAACTGGTAATTTTTAGGGCTAAGGATTTCAGAATTTCGCAGATTTGACCTGCACCTGAAATGTTAAATTTATGTTAACATGCTCTAATTTGAATGCGGTGCTAGGTAACCTTAATGCAAATCCACTAATCGGCATCCCGGAGAAACTCATGCGAAGTACTAACGCGAAGATCACTTTAAGGATACCTAAGACCGCACGGTTCATTGTCTGTATTGCTACGCTACAGCTACTACCCTTACAGCAGTCGTTTGCACAGTCGCGCCCTAATTCACCAGCAGTTACGTCCCGTTTAATACGACAGCTTAGGCGACACGTAAAGTATCTCTTTGTGCTCTATCAGGAGAACCGCTCATTCGATAGTTATTTTGGTACGTTTCCTGGCGCTAACGGCCTATACAACCGACCAGCCCATTCCACTTTGGGTTTTAGTCAGGCACTCCTAAATACGCACGGCCATATTTTCCATGTTTCGCCGTTCAGGCTGGCACGGGCCAACGCAGCAGCCGACCTGGGGAGCGTTGGGCATGCGCACCCGCTTACTTTGGCAAAGATGGATGTGCAAGATGGGCACGCTCGTATGGATCAGTTTGCAATGGCGGAGGAGCGGAATCATGGGTGGAATGGCACGGTTCCTTCATTGAAAGCTATGAGATATGGTGAGCTGGAGATGGCCTACGAGGACGGCGACACCATTCCATTTCTATGGCGGTACGCGCATCGGTTTGTACTCTGCGACGGCATCTTTGAGGAGATGGCCGCTGATTCTACGCCGGGCAATTTGAGCATCATCGCGGCGCAAACGGGAATTACGCAGTGGCTGCGATATCCCAGCCAGGCTTTTAAAGGCGACGGTGGTAGTGGGCCAGGTGTGCCAGTAGTGAACGACTCCAATCCCTTCTGGGGATCTCCCGAGGATACAACCAAACACGGCAAGATGCCTTACAACCCTAAAGACTACCGCAAATTAAAAGCCAGACCAGGTAAGGTTCAACGCAACCTCACCTTCGCCACTGTTATGCTCACTCTTACGGGCAGCCAGCTACCGGAAACCGTAACGAGAGACCGTGACGCGTCTGTTGACCTGGCCGATGTGAAGCGCGACGTTGGTGCAATAGCACGTGAGGAGTCGCACTCGTTTAACTGGGCCTGGTACGAAGAGGGCTTTAGTACTCATGCCACAGCAGTCAGTAGTGACCCAGTAGATGCCGATGGCCTGCACCTGTCCTACGTTACCCACCATAACGGGCCCCAGTACTTTGGCTACATCTCCAATAATCCTGCGATGGCAGCACACCTGCACGGCTTAAACCGCTTCTTTAGCGACGTGCGTAGCGGTAAACTTGCAGGCCCAGGTGTCTATTACGTAAAGGGCGGTAAGCGGAATATCATGGGCCTGCGCCCCGCGGACCCTGCAGTGCGGGCATCCGGACGGTTTTTAGGCGACGACGATCACCCTGGCGACTCCGATTCGCAAATTAGCGAAGCGATGCTTGCACAGGCAGTGAATACAATTGCAGCGAGCAAATACTGGAAACAGTGCGCTATCGTAATTACCTGGGACGACTGTGAGGGTGATTACGACCATGTGCCACCGCCTATGCTCAACGTTGGTCCGGATGGAAAGCCGCTTTCACTGGGGCCGCGCATTCCCTTATTGGTAATTTCGCCCTACAGCAGGACAGGCTACGTTGATCACGCTCCTGGTTGTACCGCAAGCGTAGTAAAGCTTGCCGATACGCTATTCAACCTGGTACCACTTGCCGATCTGCCGGATGAAAGCGCGGCCCGCAAGCTGGGCCAGACGAAATACCACTCTGCTAATATGGGGCCATTGGATAACGATACTCCGGGCGTTACCAACCTTCTTGGCGCCTTTGATCCCGCAAGGCTGTCTGGAGCGGAGAAACCGCTTACGCCTGCTTATGCAGAGATTCCCCAAAAGCTGGTGGATAACATTCAACTTCAGGCACAACTTGGCTGGAAATGGACAGGAGTAGAGCCAGTTGACATTGCACGAGGAATCGTCACACACCTTCCACCCCAGTTCAATCCGCGGCCCAATATGAAATAGTCTGCATCCTTAAAAACTACCGTTCTAGCTACGACCGCACGTCGTAGTGGAGCTATCGCAATGGCAGAGGGGGCAAGAACAGCTTGTGCCTACCTGCCATTGTTGAATTCAAATTGAGTGCAATCAATACTGCAAACCCTACCAGATTATTTACTTAGAGTTTGGCATGAACAAATGCTCGCTACGTCCGTCTATATACCTGCAGTTCAAGTATCGCCAGTTATGGCTTACCCTCATGTTGTGGGTGATTGTGAGCGGTGATGGCTTATACACCCTGGCATTATAGGCTAAACTTGCAATTAGGTAGCCGCAAAATCCCAATCGGTTGCTGGTTTCCTGGCGCACTCTGCAGTCTTTCGCCAAGGCTCCCCAGCGTGAAGTTAAAGAAGCCCATCTCGTAGGTTCTGCCCGCTGCAGGTTTACTGCGGGCGGGGTGACGCGTAATAGGGAATGCAATGAGGGATTGAAGGTGAGCTAGTGAGGCTGACCCAACATCCTGTTGTGCAACCTGCGGTGGATTGAAGGCGGGGCGGCCGAAATTTGACGCTTAATGGGGAACTCTATGTAGTTATTGAACTGCTACATTGTTGTTTGAAAGGGAGGCGGAATGAAACGTGCGCGTATTTTGGGCATAACACTATGCTCTGTTCTTGGCAGTGCAAATGCTCTACAATCTGGTGCGGTGGGCGTTGCAGCCCACACACAGCTTGCTAATACTGCTGGCTTACACCAATCAGCATCCGGGAATAACGTACCCGTTGTTGCCAACAACCCAAAGAAGGGGTTGGGCATTTACATCAAGCAGGGAAAATACAATCCTGCGCAGACGCTTCATCTCGCTTGGTACTACGACTGGGGTATCGGTCCCCAAAAGTCCGTACCCTCCAGCGTGGAATTCGTTCCTATGGTTTGGGGCTGGTATGGTGATAAGAACGGTAACATTGCGCGCACTATCGCAAATCTGAAGATAACGCAACATGCGCGCTATCTACTGGGGTTTAATGAACCAGACGGCAAGAAACAATCTAATCTTCCGGTTTCGGCAGCGTTGAAAGTCTGGCCAGTCTTGATGAGCTCGAACCTTCCGCTAGTAGGGCCGGCTGCCGTGCATGCCGATGGACCGTGGATGCAGAGATTTATGGCCGGGGCAATAGCTGCAGGTGATCGCGTCGATTACATACCCATACACTGGTACGGCATGCCAAATGCGAACGACTTTCTTGGTTATGTTAGGCACGTGCACGAACTCTATCACAAGCCCATATGGATTACCGAGTTTGCTAACGTTGATTGGAGCACACCGCACCAGGCGAGCAAGAAGTTCACTGCTCATGACGTCGCACAGTTTTTACGTGTAGTGTTACCCGCGCTCAACCATATGAGTTACGTTATGCGCTTTGCCTGGTTTTCGAATCGCTCGCCAGCGTTACGAGACTCGTCGCTTTTTCACAAGGATGGATCGTTAACGGAGGCCGGGAGGGTATACGCCTCCAACTAGGTTTTCGCACGTTAGTCAAATTCCGGCTGACCAATCGCCGCCCTAAGGGCAATGCTCTCCTTGATTGCCAGGGCGGCTCCGTCCACGTCGTTTATGGCCGTGAGAGCGTCGCTTAGGTGTCCGAGGGAGTTCGCAAGCCGTCCGAATTTGTACGGTCCCGTAACCTGAGGAGCTTCGCAAACAGCTCTTCGGTAATCCACTGAGGACTTCCATGCATCAACAACCTTACTATGTTCTTGGTGCGTTGCAAAGATGCTTGCCTGTGCTGCCCACCACCGTGCCAGGGTACTCTGCACACCTGCAGCGATTCGCAACTCCTTCTGGGGTTCAAGTTGCAACCAGGCATCGCCCAGGTCTTTCTCTGCCTGCTCAAAGCAGTTCATTGCAAAATAGCATTGAGCGCGTGCAATAAGAGCCGAGGCTAATGGAAGCGATGCTCGCTGTGTAGCCTCACACAACTTAAGCGCCTCCTCGCATTGACTAAGAGCTTCCGATATGCGGCCGATCTTCAACAGGCTACGACTGCAGGACGTAAGAGCCATCAATAACACCATCTGGTTGCCGGATAGACGCGCGACACGTAGTGCCGATAGAGCGGCTTCGGTGGCACGTTTATCGTCGCGCAGAAATAAATAGAGTTCTCTCAGGTCATCATACGCTTTGAACTCTTGTGCGGGAGAGTTAAGCGCTGCGGCGTGTTTACGTGCCAACATGTACTTAGATTCTACTGCTTTCCAGTTGTGCTGCTCGGCAAGTACGCTTGCTTCTGCGGCAAACACTACTGCAGGCGGTATACCTTCTTGCTCATGTTTCGCTGCAATGTGGCTAAACAGCTGCATCATCGAGTTTTGCATCTCACTGTTATCGCCCTTACGTGTGGCTTCATCGCACTGATTTAGCAGTGTTACAAATATCTCATCAGGATGGTTCCGCGGTTCGTCTGGTTGCGCCAATGGATCCTCCACTGTGTCTAGCACCTTACAAAAGGTTACCGGCAGCCCAATATTTTAGTACCGAGGAGAACTTTTGGCCTACTACCATCTGTGGTTCCCGGTGTAATTACATGAAGACTACGGCACGTAACGGGTTTGTTGTTATAAGACCGCTCTTGTACATCGATAACAAACCCGATGACTTAACTGAGATGAACGCTGCTAGACGGCTAATTTAACTCATGGGCTATAATACCTCTCGGTACGATAAAAGCTGTAAACCTCGCAAAACTAGAGGTTCGGTTTCCGATTGGGGCCATATGGTTGCGACTGATACACTGGTTGAAGTAACTGTAGCCATGGCGAAGGCAGTTCACTATAGAATCTGGCGAACAGTTACACTGTCCGCGCCTTCAGTCTCTATATTGGTTCGCTTCCGGCCAGTAATATAGCTGGTGGGAGATCAATGCATGTGAACCTAATTGGTTGAGTACTAGCATGTGTGCAGTCTACGCGGTTCCTGCAAAAGACGATGAAGCCCCGTGGCCCTCGCTGCCTAGAGCAGTGTACCCACCATCTACTGCCAACTCAGTGCCGGTAATGAAGCTGGCATCATCGCTACAAAGGAACAGGATTGCCCTTGCAATCTCCCTTGGTTCTCCCAATCGCCGCAAGATAGAGTATTGCCCCCATATTGGCTCCCATTTCGCGCGATCACCGTCTGCTGCTTTCGCGACCTCCGGTGTCCACGTCCATCCCGGGCTAAGGCTGTTCACGCGTATGTTGTAAGCGGCTAGATCCAGTGCCTGGCACTTTGTCATGGATGCCACGGCACCCTTTGTAGCATTGTATGTCCATCTGTCTGGCTGGGCTGAGTGAGCAGAAATGCTCGAGATATTAACAATGGCACCACCTCCGGCTAGTGACATGTAGGGGTAACACGCCTGTGCCATGTTTGCGGTACCTCGCACATTCACCCCCAGGCATCGCTCCCAGTCTTCAGTAGAAAAGTCTTTGCCTTTGCCAATAAAACTAACCGCGCTGTTCACCAGGTAGTCAACGCGTCCCCACATTGCTGCTACCTGCTTCAAGACGAAACTGCATGCTGCCCTGTCGGCGACATCCAGACGAAAGAATGCGGCTCTTAATCCCATAGTCTTGAGGTGATCTGCAACCTGCATGCCGCGATCGACGTTAATATCCATAATCGCAGTGGCAGCACCTTCCTGCGCAAACTCGGTCGCCGCTGATTCGCCAATCCCGGACGCAGCACCGGTTACTACTGCGACTTTTCCTTCCCAGTTCATTCGTATCACTTTCCTGGTACCGTCACTTTGGGGAATGCCCCGTCGTGCATGAGGCTCCATTTCGTCCGAAATTAGTCGTGAATATCTGGCCAATTCTAACGCTTTGTCATGCGAAGGATGGTGTAGGAGTGGGGCAGAAACGTGTAGTGCAAGGTCGGCGCAAGCATCTCGACCTGCGCTTTGTGCCAGGTTACCTTTCGTGGGTTCTCAGGCGTATTAACGTCGGTGAGAGCGCCGCACAGCGTCCAGGTTTCAACATGTTTGCGCGAGGCGAAATGCTGCGCGTTCACGCTGCCCGTTTGAGCTGTATCTCCCGAGTTAACCACCTGTAATACGAGGGTTTTTCCGTCTTCGCTTCGGGTAGCGGTAACATCCAGGTCATTGTCGACGCTGGTTGTCGTGCAGTCTACGCACAGGGGCTCTCTATTCAGGGATGCCATCTGCTGGGCATAGTAGGGCGGCATACCCCATACCTCATCAGGAGTGAAAAAAACCTGCCCCTGATCCCAGCCATTGTCGTTCTCATGGTATGGCTGAAGGCAGTTAGCGGGGCAGTCGATACGAACAAAACCTCCTTGGCGCATCACCACGTTGAGTATGCGGGCATGGCCTAATGCGCGCTGCAAGTCATGGCGTCCTCCGTTCTCTTCCAGTATGCATGCTTTTAAATTTGAGCCTGGTATCCACTTGGCGAACTGCTCCTGCATCTGCGTAAGGGTACGATCAACATGTTCGGCATCTCCCAGGTTGTCTGCGTTTACATGAACATCCCACAGGGAGGCTTTGCCATTGAGCGCTTTTGCTATCGTTTCACACCAGGGTTCATCGGGCCGCCACCAGGCCGCAATTATGAACTTGATGCCAGGGTCAGCGGCGTGCATCGCATCGTAGAGCCGCTCGAAGGATTCAAGATACCGCTGGTACCACGCCTTACTTCCATTTATGGCTTCCTCGTTGCCAATTTCGATATACTCTACGTCGTAAGGAGCAGGGTGCCCATCCGCAACACGTTTGGCACCCCACAGCGAACTCGCTGGTCCGTTGAGGTACTGCACCATGTCTGCAGCATCTTTTGGCGACTCATTGATGTTAATGGCGAAGGCTGGTTTTATGTGGGCAGTTTCGCAAAACTGCAGGAATTCAGGTATCGCGAATCCATTTGTGGAGTAGGGATACCATGTGCCATCATATTGAGATCGTTTGTCTCGAGGGCCAATCATGTTTTTCCACAGATAGTTTGGCGCATTTACCATCGAGCCGCCGTAGCGCAGAAAAGTCAGTCCCTCATCCACCAGCTTTGTTGCAATATCGGCTCTAAACGGCCCTCCATGGAAGAGTGCCTTTCCGGTATCGCTAAGGTATACCTGGTCAACGTTGACCTCCCCCGGATGCGACAGCCAGATGGCAAAACGTGAGTGGGAGTCTGTGCCGGTAGGATGAAGCAGGAAATCCCTGCGCTCCCAAGTTGCTTTCGCAGGAGGCAGTTGCTGTTGAGCATATGTGTGTCTACCATCTACGCTCTGCAGCGCAACGGTAAGAGTTGTGTTACCAGAATCACCCCGCACATAGAGATGACCTTCCATAGCCTTACCCCGCTGAACAGCAATTCCCCAGCGGTTTAGCCCCCTGTTTGCAACGCCTACAGTACCAGAACCGCCTTCGAAAGCAATCTGCTGGGAATGTGCGCTATTGTATGGATTGGTGGCGTCCCATACAAATGCGGCTACTGCACTATGAGTAACAACTGGATCCCACATCCCGCTTATTGCCATGGGCAGTTTGGGGCTGCCACTTAAATTCAGCCCATCTAATACTGTGCCAGCGTGATCCGAAATCGCGAGATTCCGGAACTCGACCCTCGAATTCCAGGTGCGAAGTCCAACTACACCCGATGCAATGGCACCCTTTCCATCGTTGTATACCAAAGCGGGCCCATTGTTATCACCAACGTAAACTTTCAGTAAGGATCCCTGCAAATCCACGCGCAAACGGTACCATTTGTCAGGTTGCAAATGCGTAGGTACAGTGCGCAACGGCTGCCAGTTGTTGCGATGACTCCCTAGTATTAATGACTGGCTACTCACGCTGAGGCTCACTTCGTATCCAATCCAGGAGTCTGCTCCTGTGCGAGCGTCTGAAACTCGAAGGATCAACCCAGCATTGCCGCCCGCGGTATCGGGAAAGCGAATGTCACATGCTACCGTGCAATCGCTTACTATTCCCATGTTTCGCACCAGTTTTGCGCCGGCGCTAGCATTTACCGTAAGTCCACCTGTACCTGGCTTCCAGTCGCCTCCATAGGCTGTCCATCCAGTAATCTGCGTTGTCGGTGGTTCTTCAAAGCTCTCGCCAAATATCCTTTGTGCGTACAACCCACCGTAAATTTCATGGTTAACGTCCTCGATGCACGAGCCGTACATCCACGGGGAAAGGTGGCTTATAATATGGTTGGGCCGAACACGAATAGAAGCGGTTTCAGGCAGGGGTGCACGACCGGCCAAAGCTGCAGTTGCCAGTGTGAGCACAACCGCAAATATGTTATTCATTACCATTAAACTTTCTGTAAGGTTAACTTGGGTGCTACTATTGAAATCCGCTTGCGCGATCTGTTCGGTACTCTGTCCCTCGTGCTCTCGGCCCAGTTGTCGCCTGTTATACAGCCTCGACCTTCAACCCGTGTTCCACAAACGCGTCAAGGTCACCGGGCAATGCGGCGGTATCAGTTATCAACTGGGAAATATCTGAAAGGGGAGACACGTGCGAGCGCGCAAGTTGGTTCAATTTGCTATGATCTGCAACAGCAATCGCCTTGCGTGAATGACAAATCATGGCGCGATTGAGCGCGGCCTCGTCCTGATGATGAGATGTCACTCCCCGGCTGGCATGTATCCCATCTACACCAATAAACGCCCAGTCAAAGAAGAACTCCTCAACGGTGCGAATTGCCACCGGCCCCAACAGAGAAAACCATGACCCGCTAAGTACCCCGCCAGTTGAAATAACCCTTAAGCCAGAACTATTGCTCAACTCCATCGCGACGTTAACAGCATTTGTAACAATTGTTATGCCAGAACGATGCCGTAGGCAGCGTGCAACCTGAGTAGCTGTTGTTCCTGCGGATATTGCAACTATTTCGCCCTCCTGCACTAGTTCTGCAGCTGCAAGTCCAATCCTCCGCTTCTCATCGGTTCGTACTGCGTCCTGTTGCACAAACGAAGCGTCATACCGAAATGGTTCGTAGAAGGAAGTCTCAACGGGAACGGCACCACCATGCGTTCGGCGGAGGAGCCCCCTGTTTTCGAGGTCACGTAGGCCCCTTCGCACAGTAGATGCCGATACACCCAACTCCACTGCCATTAGCTCGACATCGATAGCACCGTCTTTCAGCAGGTGGTGCAACAGCTTTTCATGCCGAGCTTTTGTCTCTGTAACCATGCGTACCTCTTAAGTCTACAATATCAGAAAGACTAGCAATTTTGCTCATTTTACATTGAAATGAGCAAAAAATCAAGTATATATTCCCAGAAACACGCAATTCAATCTATTCCAGCGGAAGTGGAAACGGAGTTTAAGTCAAAATTCACCGGCTTTAAGGCCAACCTCCAATTACAACTAGCCGTTGCCGTATAAGGCAACCGACAATGAAATTAGTGGTACCCACAGGTGAAACGGCATTGTGTGGGCCGATGATAGGATTTGCGCTGAGCCTGCGAGTAATTACGCTGGAAGGGTCATTAGTTAGGCGGGATCAGATGATGTGGTGTTTTTTTGCAGAATTGCCGAAATACTAGAGGTGATCCTCGTCAGGCCGTGTATTAGCGCCTATTAAAAATCCAAAGGTTTCAAAGTTCCAGGATTGGTTAGGCGGGGCCAGCGGTTACTTTCCTCGCACTCACACACGAAGCCCACCAATTTTACAGTTGCGATTTGTGAGCGTACACCACAGCGCAAAAATGTCACTGAATTATGGTAACATTCGCAGATATATAAGCTACCACTATACGGAGGCCTACTATGCGAAATCTGGCTACTGGGCTGGTTTGCGGCTTCGTCACACTCGCTATCCTGGCTGGCAGTTCGCCTGTTCGATGAGTAGTCGCCATTCCTGTGTGGAACAGGGCGAAGGCTGCGACTTATCTTGCAGGACGAGCGAGTGCATGGCTAAGCTGGAGTGGGTCTGCACGAGGTAACGGTACGGCGTGTATTTCCTGCCATACCGGGCTTCCGCTCTCCCTCTCATTGGCCGCATTGTCCCGTTCCGCGGGTGGCGATCAGGCTAAGAGTGCGGAAGAGCTCCTTGTTACCGATGTTGAACACAGGGTGGCAGATTGGAATACCATATCGTCGACGCACGGCTGGCAGGCAGGGGCTGCGCAATGCTTCTACGGTGACAAACAGCCCTCCTCATTGGGAACTGAGTCTGTAATGAATGCGCTCGTTTTAACAAATTTCGAACGCAGCAGGAGTGCAAAGGTACTGCCGAATTCCACAAGGCAGGCGTTGAAGTACCTCTGGCAGCAGCAGCAGCCGGATGGGTCGTGGCAGTGGCTAGAGTTTGGTTTAAGTCCCTGGGAGCATGATGGAGTCTACTACGGTGCCGCACTTGCAGGAATTGCAGTAGGGATGGCGGGCCCAGCATATTATGACAGCCCCGCCGTGCGGCCTAATGTAACGGCCCTACGCGCATACCTGAAGCATAGCATTAATACGGTACGGTTGCACGATGCTACTGTCTGTCTGCTGGCTTCCACGTGGCTGCCGGGGATTCTAACGCGGGATCAACAAGCAGGAATCGTGCAGCGGTTGGCAGCTATTCAAAACACCGATGGCGGCTGGAGTCTGCACAGCCTGGGAACTGTTGGACAGCAGCCGAGCCAGTGGGGCAGCCCAGGATTTTATCCGAACGATTCCACGAGTGATGGATACGCCACAGGTCTCATCGTGTTAACGCTTAAACGGTTGGCGCTACCCGCTTCAAAACACACGGTGGCTATGGGGGTGCAGTGGCTTTCTGCGCACGAGCACAATGGTTCATGGCCAGCAAACTATATAAACGGCATGCGGGATCCCAAATCGATGGAAGGTAAGTTTATGCGTGATGCAGCCACTAGTTTTGCGGTGCTTGCGTTACAGCAGAAATAACCGATAATTCAGAGGCACACTTCGGTAGCGATGAAGTGTTGCACCATACACGTTATAGTCAGGTTCTCATTGTAAATTAATTGAGCTACCTAGGTTGCGTCTACCGGAACTTTCTGGTCGGTTCACAAATGAGTAGCGACTGAATTAAGGTTCGTTGCCGCCCAGCGTTGCAAAAACGGATGCATTCGGGCTACAATAGGTTACTTGGTTTCTGTCAGCTAAAGGGTGTGTGGTATAAGCCATCAATCTTGCTGAAGTGTCGTAAAAGGGAGTTTAGTTAATGCAATTGAAGAAGCGTGTGGCAGCTGTTCTCATGATTGCGACCGCCGTTCCACTCAGTGGCTGTGACGTGTTCCAGATTCCACATACCGTGCCCGGGCCAGAAAGTGGCATTATCAAACAAGATGCAGGTTATTCAACTGCTCTCGCCGATACCGGTACAGGTGTTGGCAGCAAGAGTGTGGAGGGCCCGGTAATTAAACACAGCGGTTCTTCCACCCAGATTCTTGGCACGGGCGCTTCCGGCGTCATATCTAGCCCGGGGCCAAACCGCCAGGGACGCTAGTCATCCAAGAACAACCTAGTTGAGTGTTACGCCGAAGTCACATGCAGTGGACTTCGGCGTTATGATTCGTAGGGCGCAATTCGTTAATATGAACATTTTGGGGTTAAATATGCATGAGTAGGAAAGTATTGCGCAATTAATTGCATTGCCGCTCGAGTTTGAGTACGGTCAAGTATAGGAAACACGCTGTAATTTACCCTCAGCCCGGGGTACACGCGCTCAATGAGGTCCAATACATCAGGAGGTGCACAACGGTGCAAGTCGACGAACGGTGGCCAAGGTGTCCAGATGCGGCAGAGTGGTTCAACACGCGGATGCATGATCTGCGCAGATTATCGCCTACTCTTGATCAGTTTGGAAACAGGCTTCTTGAGCACTCTGGAGTAGAACTAACTGCGCTTGTAGATCACTGGAAGTTGCCACTCGCCGAATTCCCGGCCTCGCTAGGGGGCCAGCTTGGCATGGAACCTGCTGAGACTGACTGCGGCATTCAGTGGTGTCATCCTGGCGCCTCAGTTCCGGATGTTCTCGTGGGCCCAGCCGTAATGACTATGCCTGTACTTCGTGTGGAGAGTATTCGTGACTTTAGGGATTCCACAGGGTGGGCGGTGGTGGGCGGCGCAGGAGACGATGATAGCGGTTACGCCGAGGCTCAGTTTGTACTAGACGGTCATGCAGTGGGTGTCGCAGTGCGGCAGGGGCAAAAGTGCTGCTGTCCAGGACGGGTTACTTCCGAGTTCCGCGAGCGCCTCGCCCATGCACGTGAGCTGCTCAGTAGTCGCGACAGAACAGGAACCGACGTTCAGATTATTTCGCGCGCACAGGTAGTATCCAGCCAGGTAACTGCGCTGTTAGGGCGCGATCGGGCAGCAGACGAGTTTTTTCGGGCGGAACGCGACTACTACATGTCACGCAACAATGCAGCCTCATTCCAGTATCGCCTGCAACAGGACGCCGGGATAGGCTGGGCCAACCACGATCACCACACCTACCGGTCCGCTCGAAGCGAGTTTTGGCTCCTGATGAAGCTCTTTACGAGCATGGGATTCTATTGTCGTGAGAAGTTTTTTGCCGGCGCGGAGGCAGGGTGGGGTGCCCAGGTGATGGAGCACCCTGTAAGTCGTGTAGTGCTGTTTTGCGATGTGGACATGGCTACCGAAGACCTAGAGGTAGACTTTGATACGGTTGAACTTAAGCAGCTGTCTACGTTGAAAACTATTGGTCTATGGTGTGCACTTCATGGTAGCAGTATTGGTGTGGCTGGCATGCATCATTTAGAAGCGGTCTTCAATTTTGAACGTGCTACTCACATTATGGTTGAAGCCGGCTACGGTATAATGCCAGCGTTTACGGATTTACCCATGCTTAAACAGGCGTTCACCAATCCGGAATTGTGGCAGGTGTCGCCAGAACGTGCCCGGCCGCTGCTGGAATCTGGTGCAATTACACGGGAGCAGGCGAATAGCTTTACGCGGTCCGGTGCAGCAGGCAGCCATCTGGAGATTCTGCAGCGTTGGGATGGGTACCGGGGCTTCAATAAGACTGGCGTAAGCAGTATCATTAAGGCGACGGATGCACGAACATTGGATGGTGGTTAGCGAGGAAGACAATGCACAACGGCGCAACAAATTATATAGCAGGAAAGTGGTTGCAGAGTGTTACCAACGAAACGTTTACATCGGTAAATCCGGCAGACACCAGTCAGGTGCTCGGGCTCTTCGCGCGGTCTGGTGCTGCCGATGTGGCCCTTGCGGTTGACGCCGCAAACGCTGCCTTCCCGGCTTGGCGGGCAACGCCACCTCCCGCGCGAGGTAAGATTATAAACCGTATGGGCGAAATACTCGTCGCTAACAAGGAGGATCTCGCTCGACAGATGTCGCGAGAAATGGGAAAGGTCCTGGTGGAAGCACGCGGCGATGTGCAGGAAGCGATAGACATGGCAGCTTACATTGGGACATTCGGTCGACTTCCAGATGGGTATACCGTGGGTAGTGAGCGACCCGAGGTCGCCTGTTTCGCGCGCAGGGTACCGGTTGGTGTGGTGGGAATGCTTACCCCCTGGAATTTTCCTGTTGCTATCCCTGCATGGAAAATGTTTCCTGCACTGGTTGCAGGCAATACTGTCGTTTTTAAACCGTCGGAGGAGACACCGGGTGTCGCTGTGGCGTTTGTACAGATGCTTGCACAGGCAGGTGTTCCAGAAGGTGTAGTGAACCTCATTACTGGTTTGGGCAGTGAGGTGGGAAGTGCACTGGTAGAAGCGCCACAAGTTGCAGTCATATCCTTTACAGGAAGTACCAATACCGGAAGGAAGATCATGGAGCGCTGCGCTACGCAGTTGCGCCGCGTTTCATGCGAAATGGGCGGCAAAAACGCCATCATCGTTCTAGACGATGCTGATCTTGACCTGGCTGTTAAAGGCGCGATCTGGAGCGCGTTTGGTACCACCGGCCAGCGATGTACCGCCGCGAGCCGCTTAATTGTCCATCGTAACGTACGGCAAGAATTTGAGCAGCGACTGCTTAGGGAGATTAGCGAGCTGGTTGTGGGATCGCCTTCAGATGAGAGTGTCGATGTGGGGCCAGTCATTAACAGGCGGCAACTGGAGCAGATTCACAGTTACGTTAAACGGGGTATCGAATCTGGAGCGACTCTGTTATGCGGGGGCACTATATTAACTGGTTTACCCCACGCTAATGGCTGTTTTTATGCTCCAACTGTTTTGGGTAGTGTGGATAACGAGATGGAAATTGCCCAAGCCGAGATATTTGGGCCAGTTACCGTGATTATGGAAATTGAAGACTTTGACGACGCCGTTCGAATTGCCAATGGAACTCAATACGGTCTTTCGCTTTCTGTGTACACGCGCAGCAATTCCCGTGCGTTTAAAGCCATTGACTTACTCGATGCAGGCCTCGTCTACGTGAACTTGCCAACCAGTGGTGCGGAAATTCAATTGCCATTTGGCGGCACCCGAAATACGGGCAACGGCCACAGGGAAGCAGGCTTTGACGCGGCTGACTACTGCACCGAGTGGAAGTCCTGCTACATAAACTACAGCGAGAGTAGTGATTTGGTGCGTGCGCAGATAGATGTTTGATCTTTCGTTCGGTTGTAACCAAACCGACGGCCCGCATACTGCTTTCGCAGATGCGGGCCGAAATTCCGATTGTACTAATCTGGAAACGATTCCTAAACGACAAGCAGCTTTGCACCTGGTTTCCAGTCACTTGGGCAGAGGCCGCCGGTCTGCAGCGCTTCTAGAACGCGCAATGTCTCATCGGTGCTTCGTCCAATGTTGAGATTGTTAACGACGGCATACTGCAGGACACCCGCGGGGTCAATGATGAACAGACCGCGGAGTGCGATACCATCTGCCTCAATAAGAACTCCATAGTCTTTGGCAACAGACTTGGTGATATCGGATGCCAGCGGATACTCAATTCCCCCAAGACCGTGCTGGTCGCGAGGCGTGTTCATCCATGCCATGTGCGAAAAGACCGAATCCGTTGAACAGCCCAACACTTCAGCGCCGATACCGGTGAAGTCCTCAATCCTGTCGGAAAGCGCTGTGATTTCGGTGGGGCACACAAATGTAAAATCAAGCGGGTAGAAGAAGAATACAAGCCACTTGCCTCGGTAATCCTCAAGGCTTACTTTTTTTCCAACAGTCTTTGCGGTGTCGCCGGGCTTAGCAACTGGCATTGTGAAACTGGGTGCAGGCGCACCCACCATTGCGGTCATGAAAAGGCCTCCTGAATTTAAACTGACGCGTAAAAAGTTTGATACGCCTAGACCAAGGATACCTGCCGATCAACCAGGTCGTCAACCCCGAAATCCCTGTAAGATGACGGTATTTCACCAGGGAAAACCCTTGCAAAGTTTCAGGGTATTTACCCCGGTAAGAATGAGTAACATACCCGGTTACAGATTTAACCCTTTGCCCTATAATGTTCTTGTCAGTCGCAATCCATCAATGTATTGGCATTCGGGAGATTTCTACACTAATGAATACGATCAACATTCTTCTGGCTAATGACGATGCCGTAATAAGGCAATGTCTTCGTCGCGCCATGGAACTTGATCCCATTCTCTCTGTGAAGTGGGCGGCCGATAACGGTCTAGAGGCGATTTTACTGGTGCGTAAACACAGCCCTCACGTTGTATTAATGGATGCGCAGATGCCCAGGATGGATGGAATTGAAGCAACCAAGTGCCTGAAAAGCTGCAACTGCAAAGTTCGTGTCGTCGTAGTTAGCTCTCTGGAGCAATTGAAGGATGCAGCGGTAAGTGCTGGAGCAGATGCGGTAGTTATGATTGACAGTGGGTGTGACGTGATACGTGAAGCAATTTATCAGGTGATGAACACTACCAAGCAGCAATAGCGAGTTTCGGGGTGGTAAGGCCACCACGGGCCGTTACGTATATTTCTGAAGTGAAGAATTGGTAAAGGAGCTGCAGCCTGCGGGCTAGCAGTGGTGAAAGGGAGAAAGACAAATGACGACCATCGAAGCGGTGCCCGATCAGAAAGAATTCGAAAAACTCTACCTGCGAAGTCAGCGACGTGCGTACAATCTTGCCTACAGGCTCACCGGGAACGCAACGGATGCCGAGGATGTCACGCAGGACGCATACGTTCGTGCATGGCACAACTTTGACAGCTACGATTCTTCCAGGTCCTTCGAAGGATGGCTGTTCCGAATTATTACCAATCGAGTTATTGACATGCGTCGTCGACAGAAGCGAGTGCCTATGTATTCGTTAGATTCTCCAGTACATGGTGACGATGACGGTCAGCCTCTGGCTCATGAGTTTGCCGCACCAGACGGTAATCCTGAGGACCTGGTCCTCGGCCCTATCATGGACGAAAAGCTTCAGAAGGCTTTGATGGCCCTACCTGACGACTATAAGACGGCCATACTGTTGTGCGATGTTGAGCAGCGGTCGTATCAGGAGATAGCCGAGAAGATGGATTGCGCAATCGGAACTGTTAGGTCGCGTATTCATCGAGCCCGTGTCATGTTGCGCAAGCACATGGAGTCTGGAACTACAGGGCGTGTTCGTCGATCTTCTACCAGAGCGCGCCGGATATCGCCCGTGGAAGCGGTTGTAGCCTTACGAGCAGCGTAATCCTCCGATGATCCTGCCGTAGTGACGGCGGAATTACTTCACCTCCCTGAGGTGAAGTAATTCCGCCGTTTTGGTTTATGGATTACTTGCGTGCGAATCTGCTATTGAGCCTCGATGTCGTCAACAGATAAGCGTGTTCTTCGCTAGTATTATTGAACTGAAACCGCAGCCACTTACCGTTACGTTGCACGGGTACTGTTCCAATTTTGGTTCCATTGCTGTCTATTGCTGTCAAGTGTATTGCGCCATGTGCTGCGCCAAAGAGAGAACCCAGCACTTCAACTTTAAATGCATCGCCGTGAGGGTAGGTGTGTATTTTCCACAAGGTGCTGGTAACTCGTACCGCTGCAAAGCTTCCGTTTGTCTTTACCGGCCCAAAATCGACTACCTTTGCGAGTGGATTGGTGTCGGCGACGCTATAGTCCTCTGTGGAAACGTCCGTTCCCTTACGGTTGAACGAGAGGGCCCCAGCGTCATCCGCGATACTTAGATTGCCAACCAGCACTCGTCTACCATCATCGCTGCTCCCTTGCAGTAGAAGCCGACGGCCACCTAGCGGAAACCAGATGCCGACCCTAATGTGGTAGTTGCCAGCCGGTACATTCTGCGGTAGCGTGATGGTAATCGGTTTGCTCAGGGTTGTTCCAATTGGCCACTGGTTCGGGGATGTGCGAAGGCCGTCGTCCATCACTTCCACGATCCCAGTTGGGTCTGTTTTGGCGGCGTGATTGGTGGAAGCAGCAATAAGGTGAACGAACACCTGGGTTCCCGCAGGCAATTGCTGACCAACCTGCCATTTGTACTGTATCTGAAACTGCCGTGGTCCTGTTGGTCTCCAAAGGAATACAGATGGGCGAACTTGGTACTGTTTGGGACCAAGGTGATAGTGCGAGCGCGCATCCACAAACAGTCGGCGAGCGGTATGAACAAAGTCCGTCGTTATTCCAGAATGAGTAGCTGTTGAAGCTTCAATGCCGTCACCAAACGCGCGCCAACCAGAAGATGGAAGAATCACCGCATCAATACCAGTTCCTAGTCGCCAAACTCCGCTACTGCCGTTTACCTGTATTGTGAGCCCCGATTTGTATTTCACCTGAACCCTATCGCATAAAGCGTTGTCCGCGGTCATCTGTTCAATGGTGCGCCAGGTATGCCGATATCGGTAGAGGATGCTGTCGACGGGCGACATAGCCAACCGCTTGATTACCGGAGGCACCAGGTTTGATTCCTGCCATATATACGTTATGTTGTTAACCAGCTGACTAGGTACAAAAGATGAGTGCCCGTACGCAATCTCCTGGGCGCGGTAACGATCCATCACTTTAGCTGTCATAGTACGCGTTTGCCAACCCTCGGCATACCCTTCGGATTGCCATCGCTCAAGGTAACCCATGCCATGATTTAACTGCAGCGGGTGAATTTTTAAGAGATCAAAGTTAACGGCCAGAGGCGCTATTTCACCCTCGTTTTGCGGCCACCCAGAACCGAATTGTGCTTCGGATCCATCCAGCAAACCGCTCCAGTACCAGTGGTTATTGCCTTCACCTAAAACCGGCCCGTCGTGGTGGGCGCGGTACATCGCCCATAAGCGGGTAAATGTGTGTATAACGGTATGAAATTCGCCAGCCCCTTTTGTGTTAGCATTGAAGTCAACGTGAAACCACGGCGGCACCGCGGAGCAGACATCCTCGAAGGTGGCATTAGTGCCTAATTGTGAAGCAATTTCGTCATCGTAGTGCTCTGCCATGGGCATTGTATGCTGCATGGAGAGAGCGTAGCTCTGAATGAGGTTTTTCCAGGCAAGTATGGGCTTTCCATCAGAGTCCAGCGCCACATAGGCAGGGTTATACGATGGCGCGTTGGGGTAGTAGTCAACGTAGTTTTCATGTACGCCAATGCGCTCCCCCAAACCTTTTGCAGTCTTGACAAGTGCCTGCATTGCAGATAGACCGCCTAGTGAACTGGCTGGTGGCATCACATCAGGCAGTTCGTTGTCATAGCCACCATGCTGCCAGCTGTGAATTATGGTGAAGATGTTGGTAATGCCATAGCCGCCCAGTGCATCTAGCAGCTGTCGATCCTGGTCAAAAGTGTTTCCCCAATTATCCAGTATTGTAAGGTTCGACATCAACGCACGGTACGGAGATGTAGGGTTGGGTGGCGTGGGCAAGACGTCGGCTAGCTGCGGTGAAATCGCATAGTAGACGGTTTCATCTACACGGTGTCGGGTGCCGTTTGTTAGTTGGCCATACGTTGCCGAATCGGAACCTAGTTCACTGGCATGTGAGAGCGAGTAATCGATGCAGACGTTCGTAAACAGACGATATTGTGGTAAGTAGTAGACCGTGCCGTAATAAGGAACGGCAACATTTGTCCGGTAGTCGGGAGGAAAATAATCACTTCCCAGCGTTACGCCAAATTCGCCAAAATGAACAGCGGCAATATGACGGGATGCGGAAGTTACCACCACCTTCATGCAGTTGCCTTTGGGCTTAAAGGCAGTGGCAGTTAACACATAGGTCTTGCCCTGCAGCCCAAACAGATATTTGCGTACTGCCAGGGCGTGGGAGCCTGATGCAGGGCGAATAACTTGTGTGGTAATGTGTACGGAAGGGTCAGTGGAAGAAATGATACTGCCGTCCGGGCGTACCAGATCCACGCTGGCGCCAAAGGTCGGTGAAATTGCCGGGATAGCGACGAACGAACCTACCGTAAGCGATATTCCTTTTAAAAACCCGGTTAACCCTGGTTTCCACGCTGCACGTAAACCGGGACCACCACGGCCATAACTTAGTGGTGACGCTGCACCATATGTGGCGTGGGAAGTAAATGCATTCGCAACAGCTGGCCAGTGAATATCATTTCCAGCGGTAGCACCGCCATCGCAGATAATGCGGCGATTGCCCCACAGGGCGTAATCGAATGAGGGGTCTCTCTTTGGGCCAGGATCGGTCTGGAACTCCAGTTCGATTTTTTGACCGGCATACCTGGAAAGGTTGAGGGAGTATCGCTTCCAATCTGCAGTCGTCTGATAGTACTCCATTATCAGCCGGTGGTTGGCAAAAACGCGGAAGATAGAACCATCAGAAAACTTAGGACCCACAAAGTCTGTGCGCATCGCTACGTTAAATAAGAGTGTTATGTGCGGTGCGTGGGGCATTGCAAGATAAAACACCTGGCTAGTATCACCGCTACCGCCACCGCGCCATATAGGACCCAGGAAGAAGGCCGATTTGCCATTTTGCGTGCCAAAAGGCGCACATGCAATACCGGTGTCCTCCGTGAAAACCCCCGTCCAGCCCGGTGGCATACTTCCAGTTCTGCCATCAAAGTAGCGGTAGCGAACAGCGTATACCCCTATATCATCAAGCAAAGTAGTGCCACGGTAAACAGGTACATACGGCAGGCCCATGCTACGTGCGGCCAGGCTGGTTATACCGACCAGCGCCATCACGAAAGCGGTGCTTACGAAAGATCGAATCATAAAAAAGCCCCTCAAACTGGTTGTGGTGTATTCGTACTAGTCCTGGTCAAGATTTAGGATGATACGTGCGCACGTTGCGCAGTTTTCGTTGGTCATCGCCCATCGCTTCGTGCATAGATTAACCAGGGATCTGAAAACCAAACATGTCCACTTGTCGCACGTCCCAGGCCGTCGATAAGGAGGAGCGAGTCTATACGAAGCGGATAGTGAATTTGTCCGTCGTTCGCTCCTCCCCAGTGACCGTTATCTCCGCTTAGTTTGAACTCAACAAAGCGCCAGCCAACCCACGTCAAATTCCCCGCGCCTGCCTGAAACGTCTGGTTCGTATTATCGGTGAACCGCATCCTTAGTCCATTACCGGAACCGTCCCCAAAGACCCACAACCCAAGGCTCTCTGGCTTACCCGATAGTAGAAGCGGCTTACCTGGTGATACACGCAGGAACTTCCAGCCAACGTCGAATTTATACCTGATCTCACCGGCAAAGCTGCTATTACTGGGAAGGCCTGCGGGTGCCTGTACAACTTTTGAGGTAATCGTGCTTTTAATGGCAGGATCACCGTCGGGTACCGCATTCCAGCCGGCCTGCGTGAGCGATTCCTGCCGCGCAATGTCTGTAAAAAGTGGGAGTTGTTTAAATGTAACTGTTCCGGTGTTGACAATATCGTTGCCCAGCAGGTGTATGTCTTTCTCATGCTTGCCAACACCTTCGACGATGATCGCCCTAACACTTTCCTGTTTTGGGGCTGTGAACCGAACCGTTACTAGTTGCTTCACAGCTGTTAGCCGAATGGCACGTTTCTGCACTCCTCCGTCGGTGTACAATGCAACGGTTACGGGACCGGTAAAGCCGGATCGATTAGTAACCTGCACTGCAAGCGATCGACCACTTGGTGGAAGTACCGCCAGGGTTAGTGGAGCGATGGACGTTAGCTGGGAAGTCTGTTCAACGGCGGCACCGCCAATTTGCAATACAGTCAGTAAGACTGCATGGCTAGAACTGGACGACTGCAGGTGGTATATACCGTTGAGGCGGGGCGTCTTACCCGCTAGCGCCTTTCTTACTGTAAGCAGTGGGCTGGTACTTGTCGGCTGTACTATCTTGGTTGTAACTACAGCATGATGCGGTAGTGCGCCAACGAGGAACGGTACGGCGGTGAATGTAGGGGCTATAACTCTTGCGATATCCGTGTTGGGTGAGTAGAGCGTGCAAGCAGGGAGACTGTGCCATGCGGCGGCCGCTGCAAGCAGATCATTGGGGCCCTCAGGGATAATGTACTCGGGTTCATGGCTTATTTTCACTACGAATGTTCCGTTTCCGGCACTGGCCTGTCTGCTCTGGCCGTTCATCCAGACAAGACGCAGAGGATCCGAACTCATCGGAACAGTTACATCGTGGGAGATAGTGGAGGTCGTCCAGAGTGCCAGCCGCTGTTGTGTTCCCTTAGAAAATAGCAGGCAGTAATCGTCAGGTGAGCCCAGCCATATTCGCTTATTGTACTGAAAGTCACGGAGATATTTCGCAAGTGTCGAAATGGCGATGTAATCAGGCTTTAATCGATAGTCGTTAAACACCGTTCCAAAGTTATGCTCGGCGTTTTTAGGGTCGAGCCCATCGTCATGCCAGTCATACCATATGCTGAGGCGCAGGCCAGACGCCATATTGGCAAGAAATTCTCTTGGCGCGAAACGTGCCTGGCGTTCAATATTAAGACCTGGATATGCAACCGAGTACCCCCACTCGCTGGATAGTAGAGGGATGTGTTTACCTGAGGGAGCATATTGCGCGATGAGGGCGCGCACCTGCGCAAAATCGTCGGTTGCGGTCTCGGGCGGCGAGAGCCTATAGGGATGAAACGACACTGCATCCCAGTATTTCAACAGCCCTCGCTGGAAACATGCTCGAAGAAAGGAGAAGTCCATTCCACTCATACCGGGGCCAATAAGCCACTCCGTAGGGGATGTCCGCCGGATTGCCTGGGAAGCCGCTAGCGCAAGATCTGCATATTGTTGAACGTTCGCTTGTGGTGGCCAAAATCCGCCGTTTGGCTCGTTCCACATCTCCCAAAGTACACCTTCACCACGGAATGCAGCGACCGCCGCTGCCGCCCAGCGGCTAAACGCTGCTCTGGCTTCGGCACTGGTGGGCGCACCCTTCTGGTAGAGGTCGTTGCCATAGTCCAGAATGAATATTGGCCGGATAGAATACCGCTGCAGCCAACCCATAAGGGTTTTATAGGCCGTGAAGTTGTATTTTCCCTTAACCTGTTCGGTTCCCTGCCACGAGAAATCCATCCGAATCCATTTGAAGCCTTCTGCTGCGAGCAGTTTCATCTCACCTGGTGCCGGGGTAGTGAAGTGAATATTTACGCCTAGTGAGCCGGGTACACTCGGCACCGGTAGTGGGTACCGTGTACGATAACCGGTTGAAGAGGCACGTGCCACCGACACTGTCAAAGCGAATAGTGCTGCAATGCAAGGCAGCAAATAGGTATTTTTACGCAACATTGCGCTCCCTGAGCCTTGCTTCGGTTACTGGTGAACAGCAATGGGCAAGGGTGGATTTTGTGTACGGTTATTCTCAGGCTTACCGTAAGCTGCAATCGTTTGGTTAGTGCACTACAGCTTGATGCCATCGATTTTGTTTACCGGGTCTATCTAGGAGCATGTTAAAGAAAGTGTTGTCCTTATCCTCCTTCAGGCAGCAATTGACTCGGTGAATTGCTTGGAAGGTGTTTCTGGTGGCTTAAAGAAAGGAGGTAAGGTCTAACGTGGTGGAACAAACGCTCGAACTTGTGAAACGTACATGGTATACGGTATGTTTTTGCCGTGGCTAGCCGCGTCAAGAATGAGATAGAAGTGCTGGTCAGTCGCAATGTGCGGTACGTATGGTGCACCAGCGCTCATCTGTTGCCTGTTGTCGAGCCACCAGGTTACCGTTGCTTTCTTGGAGTTGTACGAGCACCCGAACCAGTGGGAATTTGCTCTATTAATCGGTGTTACCAATTCGTTGTTAGGGTTTTGATTATTGAGGTAATGGCGCTTTGGTGACCAGCGCCAACTGTGCACCGTGCCCGTTAAACCGGGGCCGAAACCGCCCTCATCAACGTCTAGTTCCATCCACTGCTCAACGCCTGGCGGGTCAGAAACATAGTGGTCGGCTAGCCTGTTAGCGTTGTGTTCCGCAGGCATAAGCCACACTGCCGGCCAGTGGTCTCCGTTGTTGTCGCTGAGCCAAACCCTGAATTCAACGTAGAAGCTGTGCGCACCGGATAACAAGGGCAAGCGTCCGCTTGACCAGGTGTTTGGCGTGCTCACAAGCGTGCCGCCAAGCTGAATGGCCAGTACGCCGTGTTCTGTCTTGTAGAGGTTAATTGCTGGTTTAGGTGACATGTACCATTCGCCGCTATACCACGAATATAGACCGTTACCTGTGGGTGATACCTCCTTGGCGTTTGGTTTATCATTTATGACGAGCCGTGTGCAGCCACAGAATAACGCTCCTGGTGGAATAGTTCCCTGCGAGCGCGAAGCCATTGGTCTGAAGGTTAGCAGGATGATAACTACTGCCAATCGCCAGATGGTGGTACGCCAGAGGTCTGCACGTAATTCTGAGGGACCGTTGCACAAACACTGACTGGGCCCGGAACATTGTGTTGTCAAAAGGTGCACCTCCTTAGCCGTTAAGCGAGTCTTAAACAATCTTTAATTGAGTTTGTGTGCGCGTTTATCCTGCAGTCTGTTAATTATTGTATTCCGCTTCCTAGTCCTGGTGTTACTCGTCGTTACCAACATTGCTGCAGAGTGTCATAATAAACTTGAAATGAGACTTTTTAGAATATTGGCGGCTGCAATCTTTATCGGTTTATTCTGTTCCGGGTTCGCCTGCGCGCAGGATGCAGGGCCGCCGGGCCACGTATACGTCACTGTGGACAACCGGAAGTTTGGCAGCGTTGAGATTGTCTTACCAAATGGCAAAGCGCCTGTGCTAATAGGCCGAGTCGTAACCCCTGCGGATGACGCTGCAAGGTTAACAGCTTCATCGGACACGCCGAGTGTATTGGATGCTGGGCCATACGGGATTCTCGTTTCGCTGGGTGACCGACATGGTTTGCGCATACTCCCTTATCTCTCGTCCATAAAGTCACTAGCCGGTTCTGTCGTGCTCAACCTGGGACCAAACAAACTATTCCCAACCGGGTTGAACGTAGAGAAAGGGGCGCTATTATACAGGCTGGTTGGGAAAAGGTTCGTGAACGTACACCGCGGCTTTGTACCTGCCCTGGGAGATGTTATCGCCCTGCCTATCACGGTGAAATCCGGAGATGCTGAGTTAGTAGATCTGGTTAACCTGGGGACCTCGTACGCGCAGCAGATGTTGTGGAATGCGGTACATGATCACACGGTAGTGGCTTCGGGCCAGCTTACGGTTAACCCCCACCTTTCGCCAGATGAGCCCGACAGAGTATTTGCCGTGATGTTGAGTATGGATGGTCAACTAAGCGATTTAACCAACAGAGCGCCGTTTACACTCAATCTGGATACGCGAACAATAGCAGATGGAGAGCACTCTATGACAGTTTCCGCGATGGATCAAAAAGGGCACACGATTACCTCTGCCAACCAGCTAATCATGGTATACAATCATGCATTTGGACCGCCTGTACCCAAGGCACAACAGAACAGTCCGCTAAACAGATAACTAGGAGTCAATCATGAATCTGCCGGTACAACTACACGCAACACTTGAGAAGCTTTTCGAGCGGCATCCTCTGGACAAGGCGATGTGTAACCTACACGGCTCTGAACCTGTCCTGACTGAAGAGATACGTGCGATCCTGCATACGGGCGGCATCGCTGCCGATAGCACTCTTGCTGCAGGATTGTGGCTCTACGTTGATGACCTGGAGCGCTGCCATGAAATTTGTCAGGATTTACCCGATTCGCTAGGCGCGTGTTGGCATGGCATAATGCATCGGCGCGAAGGTGATTATTCCAACAGCCACTACTGGATGAACCGCGCAGAACGGAATCCACTGCCCGAAAAACTATCGGGGAAGGCGCTCCACGATCTCGTGGATTCGGTCGCCCAAGTGCGTGGTGTCAACACTGCAGCTCTTGTAAAGCAGCAGCGTGATGAGTGGCTGACACTCTTTGAGTACTATGCCAGCCAGCCCGGTTAGCCATTGCGAATGTGCAGCGCCATTACCTGATTTGGTGCGAGGCGCACCGTAAACGTTGGGGAGCGGTTGGACCTGTTCTTAAGTGAGCAAGACCACCCCGTAATGCAATCGTTTATTTGTGCGTCTGGTTTTAGTTGGAGCGCGGCTGCCCACAGTTTCAGCGTTGCAGTCTGCTCCTCGTTTGACGCGTTTCTAAGGGTTAGCCACCGGGTTCCGTACCGCTCAACGTACACTTTGGGGTTGCTGGAGAGCGCATAGGTAACAGGCTGCCAGCCTGCGAGCGACAGCTGCTGCATGATTGGGATGTAAGCCTTGAACAGCGCCCTGTCGCGGTTGTACCATCGGGGTGTCTCCCAGTATGGTTGATCCGCTGCATCGGCGCTAAAGCAGGATGGAAAAACGTCATAGAACAGGCAGCGCCGGAAATACCTCGCCATGTCTTGGCCATTAAACCTGTCGAAATTGGTATTCATTAGCAGCAGGTAGGGTTTGTGATACGCTAGTGTACGCCTGTAATCAAAAATCTCGTCGCTGTCTGGAGAGTAGGCGTCACCGGTGCCAAGCCAGTTCACCTCTATTCCCGCTTCATCCAGCATGGGCATAAAGCACCAGAAGTTTACAGGTGTAGTGTTCGCCATAAGCTGCCTGTGTCGAGCGTGAAGGTCGCGTGACATGAAACTAACCAGGCCGAAGAGTGAATACCATTGGGGCACGGTTGCCAGTAGTGATGAGGAATCGAATGTGAGCGGGTAGGGGCATGCCGCTAACTGCTTGGGGCTACTCGTCTCGGTGTTTAACCACCCCTCCAGCGAGTCGAGATACTCTCCACTTGGCGCCGATGCCGCGTGCGAAATGTAGCGAGAATCTGCCGTCGTGGCGTCATAGGTGAGCGACGATTTAGTTACCACGGCAGAGCTTGTAGCTAGCGCCGGGTTAGGATTAAGGACAAACAGTGCACCGTTGCACCAGGGCTCATTGCGAAACTGCACATTAAGCCGTCCGTCGTTGCGCCGTGTTCCGCTGTTTATTACTGCCGCTGCCCAACGCTTCTGTTCTGTCGTCCCTGTAAGAAGCTGAGAGTGCACAAGACTCATTACTGCCTCATATGTGCGAGGCATGGTGGCGGGCATTGGAATCCAGCACGAGGATGGTTCGGTGTAATGAAAACTGAGAATGCCGAGCTTGCGGTCGGAGAATACGCTATTATCTCCCTCGTGGTAACGTATGTGAAAGTCACCGACGTCTGCAACGGTAGAAGGGTCTGTAAACGGCATCCAGATGCCGCCTCTTACAGTTGCCGATGGGAATTGCTGCGGGTGAAGACCATAGTAGGCGGCAGCTGCCTCGCGAAACCCCCAACGTACTGGTGCGGCTGGTAGGTGGGTAATCCGAAACCTGAAGTGTGCGGCGCATGCATAAGAGCGGGATCGTGCTCGAGCGAAAGCAAAATCGAATGCAACCACCAGTTCATGCGCCTCGGCATTGTAAAACAGGCGGGATGTATCGGGTTCGCGCGGGCTCAGGTTGAGCGCTACACCGCCAGCACGGTTATTTACCTCCGCGAACGGGTAACGCGATATTGACCCACAAGCACCCACGCTAACGGCTGACCAGGTATGAAACTCGCCCTGTTTACCAATTACACGGGATGTCCGGATGTCGTCTCCCCAGGTCCAGCCTGTAGCGTCCACTGGCAGCGCAAAATAAACTGTAATATCGCGGTCACAATTCCTCATATTCGTCACGGTGCTGTTAACCAGAATTGATTGGCTTCCGTTGCGAATTGAGGAGGCGAAGAGTAACCCAAGTGATGTAGAATTACCCGACACGTGAATGATATCCCCGGAGCGGTCCCTCGCAACCGTTGCCGCGAATGCGAGAGGCACCACGTGTCCGTCCGCTTTAACGTCCCGTATGAAGAAGCCACCCGGTGAGGTGTTAATAATCCTACCGTTAAGCGTTGTTCTTACAAGCGCACCATGAGGGCTGAACCCCAGACTGAGGCGACTACCCACACGCATCAGGGCCCTGGTATACGGTCGTTGGGTAGATAGCGGAGGCGCAATGGATTGCCCGTCCCATACCCTGACACCGGATAGCTGGGTAGCGTGCACATCGCTAAACCACGCCGTACCCTTAACGTTACGAAATAGCAGAAAGACGTTTATAGACAAGACAGGCTTTGCAGGGAGGATGGTCTCTCGTCTCCGCTCCCAAGAGTGCGTGCCACTCTCGAAATCTACACTCTGGCCCCAAAGGTGTGTCCCGTCGTTGTAATTAACGTCGGCATACAGGCAGTAATTGCCAGCGCCTTGCCCGTGTGCACTTAGTGCGCGGCTCCATGCGGAGACCACGACAGGTGCTGGCTGCACCTGGTTGAGTACAATAGTCTGCATCGCGCCTAACGTGTGCGTGAGCGAGTTACTCTCGCACCTAACGGAAGCTGCGCTGGCGTGGGTCACCTCAGTGTCACGCGTATAGCCCTCGCCATATGATTTCCAGGCAGGAATTAAGCCGTTGGAACCCACACCCGCCATAGTGGGGTTTGCGAATAGGTTATTGGGTCCTACCGCCATGGCCGGCGAGGAGTTTACACACGCTACTAGAATAATTAGTACTGTAATTCTTGAAATTGCCCGGTAAAACATAGCATGTGTACCTGCCCCGTGGTTGCATTTCTGGTGGAATAAATGATTATAACCTACAAGGTGGCATCTGAAGGGAAATGACGATCATGAAAGACGAGCAGATAATCGTTGAACGTCGGGCAGATGGATACATTGCTTACGCTAGAGGCAGAGACCGCTCAATCTTTGCTGCAGACACCCACGAGGAAGCCCGGGCAGGCGCCCAGGCCTACATTGAGCGAGAATTTGTTACGCCTGGCACCCGCACAGACGAACATGAAGACACATGCGCCGCTCATCGAACAGCGTGGGGCTAAACGAACGAGTTCTCATCCAATGCGTCTTGGATGCGATCGCGCAGGATATCAGTGAGCGCTGGTGAGCATCCCAGGTAACGACCCATGCGAAAACGAACCGTTGGGAACTGGTTTGCCCCGGCCTCTAAAAGAGTAGGAAGGTCATCGGCAACATGAGTTCCTGTGTGCAAGAAATAGGGTACTGCGGTAATCGTATCTGCTCCAGATTGCACACAGCTTTGAATTGCGGTTGGGATGTCGGGTTGATTACACTCCATAAACCCGACTTTTACACAATTGAATAGTGCCTGCGCACGAAGCAGCTCTGCAATTTGCAGCGCTGCTTCGTTTGCATTTCCCCTAGGGCTGCCGTGAATCATTAGGAGAAGAGCCTCAACACCAACTGGATCGATTGTCTCCTGATAAAGTACGTTAGAGGCTGCCTTTTCTGATCCACGACTACAGGCATCTGTTTCGAAAAGTGGACAGGCGGCCTCATACCGGCAGTGTGCGGGTGCCCTTTCCAAATCTAGTCGCCAGTATTCTCGACTAGCCGCCGCTTCTGCGCTTTGGGTGACCGCCAGGGCGAGACGTTCGTCAAAACCTAGTGGTTGGGCAAGCACAAATTTCACGGATGGATGGCGGCTCTCTTCAATCTGCAATGCACGTGGTAAATCGTACGTAACAAATTTTCCTGGCGCGAGAAAATATGGCGCAACAATGATCCTTGTGGCTCCTTGCTCAACGGCACTTGCAACCCCATCGGCGAATGACGGGCTGTTATAGTTGAGAAAGCCTGGTTCTACAATATCAGCCACGTTGTAGCTCTTGAGCCGTTCAGCATGTCGCCTTAGAGCCTGTTCACTTCCGCATAAAAGGGAACCGTGAGAAAACAGAACCACACCGGTGCTCATTGCATGCCCCCGCTCTAAAATTATCCTGCATACTCAATTATACTTCTTGTATCGTAGTGGTTACTTCACTAGAACGTCGGTTTTGGACCGCGCGCATGTGGGTATAATGGTTCTGTTAGGGGTGATCGTTGCAAAGATGCAGTGCGCCTGCCACAAGCTGGCACTCTAATGGACAGCGGAGATACTGCTGCCAAATTTAGCATCATGGTGATTCAGGAGATCCAAGTAATGACCCGCGACAACCAGGACAGAGCATTTACACTTATCGAACTTTTGGTAGTAATCGCAATTATTGCGATATTGGCAGCAATCTTATTCCCTGTGTTCGCGCAGGCGCGTGAGAAGGCCCGGCAGATTGCCTGCGTTAGCAACATGCAGCAAATATCGCTTGCATTTCTCATGTACACGCAGGACTACGATGAAACTTACATGTCCCCGTACTATTACGCTTATGTAGACAGTAACGGCAATTCTGCGCTTGAGCCCTACATTAAGAACCACCCAGGCGGAGGTAACCGCAACACGGTGTGGGCGTGCCCGGATCTGCCCGACGCGCCCAGCGGCGCGAACCTCGGTTACCACGGCTACGTGCGCACCTACGCGATGAACCAGTTTCTACGCAGCAGCGGCCCAAATTACAACCATCGTGTCACCATTAATGACCCGGATGCATGCTACTCACTGCCCGGGCAGTACACCAATTGGTACAGCGGCACACCAGAGGGCATCCTTCACTCGTCTGACGATGTAATCACCGAAGCTGCAATCGTTGAACCATCGAATACCGACCTTCTATTTGAGGGTATGCCGGAAGTAAGCAGCGACGGCGTTTATGCAGGATCTACGAATCAGGACGGCGACTGGATGTTTGTAAAAGGTTTCTGGGATAACGCTGCCGATGAGTCCAAGTTTTGGTATTCAACCGTTTCGCCCGATATCGCTTACCACAGCAACATGAGTAACTTCGCATTTTGCGACGGTCACGTAAAAGCCGAGCCGGTATCAAAAATGGACTTCAACATTACACAGCACGCTAATGATAACATCTGGCTCACTCATGATGGTCGGGACGGCTCGCCGGTGATGCCACAATCTGCCTGCCACTCCTAGTCGGCATGCATTCTGACGGTATCGATTTCACTGTGCTGCCGACTCGCTTAAACGGCTACTCGGCAGTCATTTCCACTAAAGGAACAACCTCCAAGATGCGGACGGAGCCGGGTACACACCTCTTTTTTGATCTTGACGGAACAATATCCGATCCCGAACTAGGAATCACCCGATCCATACAGCATGCGTTGCGAACTCTCAATCGGGAGGCACCCATTCGTGAGAACCTTCGGTTTGCAATTGGACCACCACTGCGGCAGACTTTTAGGTCGTTGCTTAAGAGTACCGATGAAAGCGAAATTGAGACTGCAGTATCGCTATACCGGGAACGCTTTTCGACAATCGGGCTTTTTGAAAACAGTCTGTACGACGATGTACCCGAAGTACTGAGCAGCCTGGTAGAAGCTGGGTACTGTATTATGCTGGTGACTGCCAAGCCGTATCCCTACGCTATAAGGATCATCAAACATTTTGGCTTGATGCATAACTTTACTTCCATTTATGGCAGTGAATTGAGCGGGAGATTTGACGACAAAGGCGAGCTGATAGCACACATACTTCACACGGAAACGTTGAACGCTTCATCCTGCATAATGGTAGGTGACAGAGTTCATGACGTGCGCGCGGCACATTGCAACGGGGTTCGCGCAGTGGGCGCACTATGGGGATTTGGAACGAGGGAAGAGTTGGCAGACGCCGAGTTTCTGTGCGAACGGCCGGAAGACCTTCCGGCCGTTCTTTCCGGACTCGCCTAATAGGCTTCCATCAGTTTTTCGGCGTTCACCGAAAGCTCATCACCATCGGCAGAGACCTGACGGAAGAAGCAGGATCTGTAGCCTTCGTGGCATGCCGCGCCTGTCTGCTCAACCCGTACCAGCAGGCAATCCTGGTCGCAATCTACGTGCAGCGATATTACTTTCTGAATGTTTCCGCTGGTTTCGCCTTTTATCCAGAACTTCTGACGTGACCTACTCCAGAACGTCGCCCTTCCGGTGGAAATAGTGTTTTCAACAGCAGAGTGGTTCATGTAGGCAACCATGAGTACATCGCCGTTATTGGCATCCTGAACAACTGCGGGTATTAACCCATTCGCATCAAATTTCAGCCCATCTGGAATCTTCATAGCATCCTCGTTGAAACTGTGTGGTGAAAATCATGCAGCATTGGGTATGGGTGGTACTGGTCGTACACATATTCCTGCCGCTGCCATCACCAGTTTAATGTCATTAATCGTGTATATACCGTCGTGCACAATCGACGCGATGAGTGCAGCATCTGCATGCCCTTCGGTAATAGCATCCGCGCAATGCCTTGGAGTGCCAGCACCGCCGGAGGCTATAACGGGTATGCTGACGGCATCAGAAACTGCCTGCGTGAGCGGTATATCAAAGCCTTCCTGCGTACCGTCCCTATCCATGCTGGTAAGGAGTATTTCACCCGCGCCAAGTGCTTCTGCACGCTGTGCCCACTCAATAGCGTCGAGCCCGCTAGGCTTACGACCGCCATGTGTGTAGACTTCCCACCGTGGTGTTCCGTCCGAATTGTGACCTACCAACCGTGGATCCATTGCTACGACCACGCATTGGCACCCAAACTGTGCGGCCGCTTCCGTAATGATGGCAGGGCGTTCCACAGCAGCTGTATTAACTGCGACCTTATCTGAGCCAGCTCGCAACACCTGTCGAAAGTCATCAACGGTGCGGATGCCGCCACCAATCGTAAACGGGATGAAGACCTGCTCCGCTACCCTCGAAGCGATATCCAGTATGGTTCGGCGTTCTTCATGACTTGCTGTGATATCCAGAAAAACCAGCTCGTCGGCACCCATTGCGTTGTACCGGGCAGCAAGTTCCACCGGGTCGCCAGAATCGCGCAAATTGAGAAAGTTTACGCCCTTTACCACTCTGCCGCCTTTAACATCAAGGCACGGAATTACGCGTTTGGCCAGCACGGAGTTTTTCTCCTATTTCGAAGGTTACGTTAGCATTATGGCACCTGCGAACGGTCTTGGCAAGTTTGATAAACTGGTTCATAGGGACGGTTGAGACTATTCCCGTTGCCTGGTGTGGCTGGAAGTACGTACAATTGGTGACTACCAGGCAGCCGTATTTTTATTTTGCGAAGTTACCAGGATGTACAAATTAGGCCGTTAGTTCTGCAATGAGCACCGTGCCAGGTCGCAGTTCGTGAACGTCGGTAAGGGTTACCTCACTTCTGCCACTCACCTGATGGACTTGTGCCAAATACTTTTTACCGCCGATGGTTACATCTGCGTGGTTGTACCCGCCGCCCAATGAGATTATATGTACTGCGAGCCTTCCGTATTTTAACTCTACCTTCACCGTTAACTTTGCGCTGTCGTGCATTTGAGAGTATGTGCCCCAGCCAGCGGCACTGGTGAAAGGGCACTTGAAATCGTGCGGTGTTAAAGCAGGGTTAAATCCAATGAGCCCGCGCTGTGCGTTGTGCAGATATCCGCAGGCCGAGATGAACGTGCCGTACGCTGCCATAGCGCGCGAGTAGTGATCGCTGCATTCCACTTCGTTGTACGGGTTACGGCTGGCAGGGTGATATCTGTCATGAATTGCACGGGTAACTGCCAAGCCTTCCTCAACCATACCCTCTGCAACCATGTGGCTTGCCGCCTGATGTTCAAAGCCAGACATGCATTCGTTAAAATAGCCGTACTGCCAGGCTCCTACGTCGCCAAATTCATCCTTTGTTTCTTGCGGATTTGTTGCCATGATGAGTCCGCCATCTCCCGCAAGCGCATAGAGTCGGCCCGCGGTATTTTTGCGGCGAAACGGTCCCACATCGGGGGCAAAGTTGTACTTGTAAAGTGCGTGAAGCGCGGACAGCGTTTTTGCGCGATCGAGCACACGCCCCAATCCAGCCTGCCACGCCCAGCTCTGGCCCATCACCTGGTCTATGTGGCACCCACCATACGTTCCCAACATCCCGTAGTGCGCCGGGTCGTGGAGTTGTATAAAGTACTCTCCGTTAAACAGGCGCGACTCTATCGCAGCTCGCGACTGCTCGTATAGTTTATAGCAGCGGGCAGCGAATACTGCGTCACCAACCACGAGCGCCATTTCGTGGCACGCCGCTAATGCCGCAGAGTACAGCCCGCTTATCCATGCGATTTCCCCGTACCAATCTGCGTCTAGAGTGTTAGGCTGTGGGCCGTCTAGCAACCCGTCCTGGTTGCTGTCATGCCCAATTAAATATTCCATTGCCTTTCGCAGGCGCAACCATATCCGTTGCAGGAAGCCCTTATCCAACGTCATCGTATATTCGCGATAGGTACCAAGAATTCGACCCGCCTGGCCGTCCACCGCGGGTCCTGTTCCTTCCCCACGGTAACCGATGATGCCCGTTTGTGGCTGAAAAGCAACGCCAAAGTCCACGAACTCGCGGGTGTGCCGCTCGACGTCTGGAAATAGCCGCGCCGCAGCCTGCGCATACTGCCACACATGTGTGCAGGTACCCTCACAGCATCCAACGCCCTCCCATGCCCAGAATCGGCCACTGCCAAACCTGTGGCTGGTACTTGTTGCCAGAGTAGATACCGTCGCAAAGGTGCGATCCAGGAACCAGTAGGGTAGCGTAGAGTCATACCATGTGTCACGCCATAAAAGTGTGTTGTGCTTTAATTTCTCATAATTGGCTGCAGCAAATGCCACAACCTCACCAGCCGTAGAGAAACGCTCGCCGTACCAGGGGCCAGTAATAGCATCTGGTGTTGGAACGTTGCAGTTGGGAAAGTGCCATGCGATAAGGAAGGTGAGCTGTGTAGTTTCGCCTGGGGCTAATTTTATTTCGCGCGAAATGGAGCCTACCATGGGCTCAGAGGCATCCTGTACGGCGGATTTAACGGCTTGACCAGTAAAAAGTGCTCCAGTTTCATCACTGGGCCTACTGGTACCACCCTGTAGTAGTGCAAGCGCCATTGTCCCGTAATCGTGTTCGGCGCGAAGTCCTTCGATATTCCCAGGATGATCCGTTTGAACGATATGAGATACACCCACATTTCCCCACGCACCAGTGCCGTGGTCGTAGATCTCTATAACAGCCTCTTTGCCTAAGAAGGCATGCATGGGAAATGTCACCATCCGCATGAGGTTGTTGTTTTCCCCAGACGCCTGAAATACCTGCTTGCCACCTATCAGGATGCGTACACCTTCGGTAGCTGCATCGGAACCGCCTCCAACATAGAGTTGAAGGAAGTTGCGCTGGACAACAAAAGCCGGGCTGGTAAGGGTTCCCACCGCCGAGTCGCGTTCCTCGGTGGTAGTACCCGGAGCGGTTGCGTGGCTGTTTACTACGCGCTCGCCAACTCCGCCAAGATTGCCCTGGTAGGCTGGCGCGTCAGACCGAAGAATGGGGCCAGTGCCAAAAGCTGTTCCTGTTGTTACCCACGGTGCGTACGTGGGATGCTGAAAGTCATCTACTACCACATCAGGCCGTGGGGAGTTGAGAGGTGCCGCTGCCTCAATGCTGTAGTGGATTACGGACGCCGAGCCCAGTGTTGTACACTCTGCGCGGCGGTTGCCCAGATTATTCATGCCGCTGTAGAGACAGCAGGCATTCTGAAGCCAACCGCCAAATACTGCCTCAACGTCATGCGTGCTGTGGTTCGTCAGTTTCCATTCGCAAACAGTAAGAGGAAGAGCGGAGTCGGCGGTTTCCAGTGGACAGAATGGCGAGAATGCCGTCAGTTGCGCTTTCAACTGGGAGTTGGGGTCGCTGTAGTCCACTGTGCCGACCGGGTATTCACCTCGAAAGCTTATATTCTCCCATCCTGTAGAATCGAGATTACGTACGGTGTCGCCTATCTTTATTGCAAATCCCTGTTGAACTGGCGACTGCGCCTGCAGGGGGTGTGCGTAGTTTGCGCCACCGGTTGTGTTCACCTGAAACGACTTTCCAAAGGCCGTGCAATCTACAGTGCGAGGTGATATGCCAAGCTGCGTCTGGTTAAAAATACCCCAATACCACAACTTACCGTCACCACTAAGATAGAGCGTTCCGGTAAAGAGACCACCTACGGGCATGCCTATGTATCGAAGTTCTTTTCGGGCTTTAGTGTAAACTTCTGGTTCTCCGCGAGTCGTAAGTGACTTCACCCAGTTAGCGTTGAGGTGTTTATCTGGCGGAATAAGCTTCGCGAATTCCTTTGTTTCAAATGGTCCGGCAAATGCTGCGCGCGGCTCTAGCGAAGCGGCAGCAATTGTGCCGGAACAGCCGATGAGGAAGTTTCGC